>CAYYXZ010000056.1:0-9346 GCA_964475715.1 uncultured Marinosulfonomonas sp.
TGACCACGGATGCAATACTATGAATGTCACGTTTGAAATTAACGGCCTGAAAGGTATAGTAATGCACGTTCGCACCAAACCCTTAAACCAGTATCCGTGGTATATCCGCCTGTTTTTCTGGAAGCAGAAAAAAACCTATGGCAAAGTGTTGGAGCCGGGCTTGCTTTGGGCGCGCGCACCCAAAGTGTTTATGGGGGTGGCGTTATTATACGGGGCGCTAAACCGCAAAAAATCGCCGATTAATCCGGCGCTGCGTTCTTTGGTAACGGTGCGGGTTTCGCAGATTAACCATTGCGAATTTTGCGTTGATATTAACGCCACCACCTTGATGAAACGCGGCGTTTGTGCAGATAAGGTTGAAAATCTGGCGGATTGGAAAAACTATGCCGATTTTGATGAAGAAGAGCGTCTTGCGTTGGAAATGTGCGAGGCGATGACATTTTGCGACCAAGAGGTCGGGCCAGAGCTGATCGCGCGGATGAAGCAGCGGTTTGACGATGATTATATCACCGAATTATGCGGGCTGATTGCGTTTCAGAACATGTCGAGCAAATATAACGCCGCACTTGCCGTTCCGGCGCAGGGGTTTTGCAAATTGCCGCTAAAATCGATTGACGGCAGCGCGTAATTATTCATCGGCCTTGAATTGCAAAGCCACACCGTTAATGCAATAGCGCAGGCCTGTCGGGGCCGGACCATCGGGAAATATGTGGCCCAGATGCGCGTCACATTTGCTGCAATGCACTTCGGTGCGCCGCATTGCCAATGTGTTATCGTCGCTTTGCCCGGTTGCGGTTTTTGTCAAAGGTTGAAAAAAACTGGGCCAGCCACAACCGCTATCGTATTTTGCACCTTGCTCAAATAACGGCTCGCCACAGCAAATACAGCTGAAAACGCCGCTTGTTTGGGGAAAACCCTGATGGCTTCCTGCCGGTTCGGTGCCGTGCTCGCGTGTGACTTTATAGGCCAGATCCGAAAGCTGTTGGCGCCATTGGGCATCTGTTTTGTTGATTTTTACCATCTGCTTTGTGATCCTGTCTTGTGTGTGTGCAGCCCAATCCTATATATTATAAATAACAGGCCCCTTAATAACAGGCATATTATGTTGCTTTTTGAAAAAGGTCGATACCGCGTACGAAAGGCTGAAACCGAGGCCGAGATCAGGGCTGCGCAAGATTTGCGCGCCTTGGCCTTTACGGGGGATATTTCGGGTCCGGACCAGGATGAATATGATAAAATATGTGATCATATTTTAGTCGAAGATCAAAAAACCGGCGCGCTGGTGGCCTGTTACCGGCTGCTTTATCTCGACAGCGGTGCCCTGATCGAGCAATCTTATGCAGCGCGGTTTTATGATCTGTCGGCTTTGCACAGCTACAAAGGATCGATGTTGGAGCTGGGCCGGTTTTGTTTACACCCCGATCACAATGACCCCGATATCGTGCGTGCGGCATGGGCTGGAATGACGCGGATTGTGGATGGGCGCGAGGTGGAGATGTTGTTTGGTTGCTCGTCTTTTGAGGGCTGTGATGCAGATGCGCACAGGCAGGCCTTTGCCTTGTTGCGGGCGCGTCATCTGGCGCCCAAGCGCTGGCAGCCCAAACAAAAGGCCGCCGAGGTGGTTGTGTTTGCGTCCGATCCGGTTTTGCCCAAAGCATTGCGTCGCATCCCGCCGCTTTTGCGCACATATTTGGCGATGGGGGGCTGGGTGTCGGACCACGCGGTGGTGGACCGGGAAATGAACACGATGCATGTGTTTACGGGCGTTGAAATTAGCGCTATTCCTGAAAGTAGAAAGCGCATTTTGCGCGCTGTTGCGAAATAAAAAACCGGTTGAGCATGTTGGGGCCACCGCCTTTGAGCTACTGTCGGAGGCCAAACATCAAAACCTGCATAAAGGCTGAAAAATGAGCACCCGCATCCCCGATCTAGGCCGTTTTCTTAACCGCAACGCCCCCGTAAATTTCAGCTTTAACGGCAAAACCCTTACCGGTTACCAAGGCGACACGCTGGCTTCGGCCCTGTTGGCCAATGATCAGATGATGACGGGACGCTCCTTTAAATATCACCGCCCCCGCGGCATCATGGCATCAGGTGCCGAGGAGCCCAATGCGCTGATGAACATGGGCCAAGGCGCGCGCTTTGAGCCAAACCAGCGCAGCACCACGACCGAGATTTTTGACGGGCTGAGGGCCGATTCACAAAACCACTGGCCCAGTCTGAAATACGATGTTGGCGTCATTAACAACTACGTCAGCCGTTTTTTACCTGCCGGATTTTATTACAAAACTTTCATGTTTCCCCGCGCGGCCTGGAAAACCGTATTCGAGCCGATCATGCGCCAATCCGCCGGTCTTGGCAAAGCCACAAAGGGGCGCGATGCCGACCGGTATGAGCATTTTTATTATTTTACCGACATTCTGATTATCGGCGGCGGTATCGCGGGGTTGCAGGCGGCACTGGTGGCGGCCGGCTCTGGTGCCAAGGTTTTGCTGATTGAACAAACGGCCAATTGGGGCGGGCGCGCCGTTGTGGACGGGGCGAAAATTTCGGGTAAAGCGGCCGAAATCTGGGTTGCGGAAACGCTGGATAAACTGCGAAAAATGAACAATGTCACCATCCGAAACCGCATTATGGGCGCGGGGGTTTATGACCACGGTTATGCGTTGGGCTATGAGCAAATTACCGATCATCAGCCTGAAATCGACGCGCCACGCCACCGGCTCTGGCGGATCAGGGCCAAACAAATCATCACCGCCACCGGCGCTATTGAGCGCACATTGTCATTCGCCGGCAACGATATTCCCGGCGTGATGCTGGCCAGTGCCGTGCGCGATTATCTGCTTAACTGGGGTGTGGCCGTGGGGCAGAAAACCGTTGTGGTTACCAATAACGATGATGCTTACCGCACCGCTATTGCCCTGCATAACGCGGGCTTACAACTGGCGGCGATCATTGATGCGCGCACGCAGCTTGATGGCGATTTGCCCAAACAGGCCCGTGCCTTGGGCATCGAAATTCTTGAGGGCCGCGCCATTGCCAAAGTCAAGGGTGGCCAGCGGGTTAGCGGTGTTGAAATTTGCTTGCAAAACGGTGAAGGCGGGGCGCGCCAGGAAATCAGTTGTGATTGTGTTGCGATGTCTGGCGGCTTTTCGCCCGTGGTGCATTTGTGGTCGCATTGCGGTGGGAAATTGAACTGGGTTACGGATCAATCCCATTTTGTGCCCGACCCAAAACGCCCGCCAACCGGTGCTGAGGGGCAGGGCTTTGTTGTTACCGCCGGCATTGCCAGCGGCGCGATGGACACGCCCGATGTGCTGACTGACGCCACCAAAGCCGCCAAGCTTGCAGCCAAATCCGCCGGTTTCAAGCCCAAAAGATCGGGGGTGCCAAAGGCGCGCGCAACATACGAGTCACCGATGCTTGCGGTCTGGATTATGCCCGCGAATGCCACGCCGGAGTTGCGCAGTAAAATGTGGCTGGATTTTCAGAATGATGTCAAGGTTTCCGATATCCAACTGGCCGCCCGCGAGGGTTATGAAAGCGTTGAGCACACCAAAAGATACACGACATTGGGTATGGCCACAGATCAGGGAAAGTTAAGCAATATCAATGGTCTTGCCGTCCTTTCTGATGCGTTGGGTCAGCCTGTGCCGCAAACCGGAACCACCACTTTCCGTCCACCTTACACGCCGATTTCGATGGGGGCGATTGCTGGTGAGGCGCGCGGTGATATTTTTCAGCCTTTACGCCGCACACCGATGTATGAATGGCACCTAAAGCAAGGCGCCTACATGGAACCCGCCGGGCATTGGCGGCGGCCATATTGTTACCCACGCGGCAGTGAAACCCATGAACAGGCCGTGGTTCGCGAGGTTAAGAACACCCGTCAAGCTGTTGGTTTAATTGATGCTTCTACGCTGGGAAAGCTGATTGTCAAAGGGCCGGATGCGGGCAAGTTTCTGGATATGCTTTACACCAACATGATGTCGAACCTGAAACCGGGCCGCTGCCGTTACGGGCTGATGTGCTCTGAAAACGGTTTTCTGATGGATGATGGCGTGGTGGCGCGAATTGATGCCGATACATTCCTGTGCCACACCACATCGGGCGGTGCCGATCGCATTCATGGCTGGATGGAGGAATGGCTGCAAGGCGAATGGTGGGACTGGAAAGTTTACGTGGCCAACGTGACCGAGCAGTTTGCGCAAGTGGCCGTGGTTGGTCCCAATGCGCGCAAGGTTTTGCAGGCGTTGGGCGGCATGGACGTTAGCCGCGAGGCGCTGGCATTTATGGGCTGGGCGGACGGTGAAATCGGCGGATTTGATGCGCGTATTTACCGGATTTCATTTTCAGGCGAGCTGTCTTACGAGATCGCTGTGCCTGCCTCAAAGGGGCGCGCGTTTTGGGACAAGCTGCTGGAGGTTGGCGAAAAATTTGGCGTCATGGCCTATGGCACCGAGGCGTTGCACATCATGCGGGCCGAGAAGGGGTTTATCATGATGGGTGATGAAACCGACGGCACCGTGATCCCGCAGGATTTGGGGCTGGATTGGGCGATCTCCAAGAAAAAAGACGACTTTTTGGGCAAACGGGCGCAGCAAAGGTCGTTTATGACGAACCCTGATCGCTGGAAATTGGTGGGCTTGCAAACCATTGATGGTTCGGTTTTGCCGGATGGGGTTTATGCGTTGGCTGCGGGCGAAAATGCCAACGGGCAGCGCAATACGCAGGGGCGGGTGACGTCAAGTTATCATTCGCCCAGTTTGGGTTTTGGCATTGCCATGGGGTTGGTGTTGCGCGGGCCTGAGCGGATGGGTGAAGTGATTGAATTTGGGCACACCGATGGCAGCATGACGGCCGCGAAAATTGTTGATCCGGTTTTCTATGATAAAGACGGAGAAAAACAAAATGTCTAATTGTGTCAGTGCGTTGCAAGGTGTTTCTTATGAAGGATATGTGCAGGTTTCCGAAATGGGGCTGCAAGGAATGCTGACGGTTCGCGGTGATTTATCGATGGTCAAAATGGCCAAGGCGGTGAAGGCGGCTGTGGGGGTGCAGATGCCGGGGCTGCGCGAAATTATGATGAAAAACGACAAGGCTGCGGCGTGGATGTCGCCGGATGAATTGTTGTTGTTGATGGCGTATGACCGGGCTGAAGCAACGGCCGATAAGTTGCGAAAATCATTGGGAAAAACGCATTCCTTGATCGTCAATGTATCAGACGCCCGGGTGATGTTTTGCGTTAAGGGAAAGGCGGCACGCGAGGTGATCGCCAAGCTGTCGCCTGCCGATTTGCAAAGCCTGCCAATGGGCGAAATCCGCCGCTCGCGTTTGGCGCAGGTTCCGGCGGCGTTCTGGCTTTCGGGCACGGATGAAATCAGTGTGGTCGCGTTTCGCAGCGTGGCGCAGTATGTGTTTGATCTGTTGAAAAACGCCGCCAAACCGGGGGGCGAGGTCGGGGTGGTTTAGGTGAAAAAACCAGGTATTTGCAAACGGGCTGCTGCTAATCTGGGCGTTTAAAGCGCGAATTTGCTATGAATTTTCTCTTGACCTTCCCCTGTTTGACGCGCCATTTAGATGTTTAGATTTCACGCGAATAAAACCAAGGGGGACGACATGTCTTTTACACTTCCTGATCTACCTTACGCCCATGATGCGCTGGCCGGGGCCGGCATGAGCAAAGAAACCATGGAGTATCACCACGACCTGCACCACAACGCCTATGTGACCAACGGCAATAATCTGATTGCCGGCACCAAATGGGAAGGCAAGTCGCTTAAGGATATCATCACCGGCACTTATGACGCTGCTTCTGTGGCCCAAAACGGTATTTTCAACAATGCGTCACAGCATTGGAATCACACGCAATTCTGGGAAATGATGGGGCCGGACAGTGGTGCGATGCCTAGTGAGTTAGAGGCGCGCATTGTTGATGGCTTTGGCTCGGTTGATGAATTTAAGGCGCAGTTTTCGGCCGCAGGGGCGGGCCAGTTCGGGTCTGGCTGGTGCTGGCTGGTGGTTGATACCGACGGCACATTGAAGGTAACCAAGACCGAAAACGGTGTGAATCCGCTGTGTTTTGGCCAGAGCGCATTGTTGGGTTGCGATGTTTGGGAGCATTCATATTACATTGATTTTCGCAACAAACGCCCGGTTTATTTGTCCAATTTTCTGGAGAAGCTAGTAAATTGGGAAAACGTGGCTGCGCGATTGGCCAGTGTTTAAGCCTGTGCTTAAACCTGCGTTTAAGCCAGTTCTGTAACGTCGTAATGCCCTCCGGTTTCGGGGGGCATTTTTATTTTGCATATGCCTTTTGACCAGACAATGTGACGGTGCTATGCTTGAAAAATAACGAAGCCGCTAATGGCAAAATGCAAGCTGGGGAGTTTACAATGTCGCAAACATCGGGTGTCGGTGTGGTTAAACTTGTGTCGGGCGCAGCTTTGGCCTTGGTTTTGCTGGTGGGCGCGTATTTTATTTACCAGAAAAATACAGCCCCTGCGGGCGAAAATCAGGTTTCGCAAGTAACCCCGACAACAGAGATCGGGCAACAAGACCCCGATGCTGCCACGCCAAAACCTGATGTATCCACTGGTGCGCCCAAATTTGATCTGGTTCGGGTTGCGCCGGACGGTGCGGCTGTTGTGGCTGGAATTGCCCTTGCAGATCAAGATGTTAGTATCTTGTTGGGCGGTGAGAAAATCGGCATTGCCACGGCCGATAGTCAAGGCAATTTTGTCGCCATGCTGGATTTACCGCGCAGTGAAGATGCGCAGGTTTTGACATTATCGGTGCCCGGTTCAGGGGGTGATCCCGTTGTTTCCAGCCAGAAGGTGATTCTGGCCCCCGTACTTGAACCTGTGCTTGAAGCAGGCGTCCAAACCCAAACTCCAGCCCCTTCCGCGCCGCAGGAAACCGCCGATTTAACGCCAAAACCGGATGCCGAATTGTCCGATGACAACATAGCTGAGCCAGAAACTCCAAAATCCGCACCGGCCGTTTTGCTGGCCACGGATCAGGGCGTGCGCCTGCTGCAACCGGCCCAAAATAATGCGCCAAAGATTGCAAATGTGGTGATTGACGCGATTTCCTATGATGCTTTGGGCGAAGTGCAGCTGACAGGGCGCGGCAGCGGTGCCGGATTTGTGCGGGTTTATCTGGACAACACCGCGATCCAAACGGCCGTGATTAACCCCGATGGCGCGTGGCACACAAATTTGCCCGATGTCGATGCCGGGGTTTATGTTTTGCGGGTGGATCAGGTTGATGATCGCGGCGCGGTGGTTTCGCGCACCCAAACGCCGTTTAAACGCGAAGAGGCAAAGGTGCTGCAACAGACCCAAAATTTGGCGCAACCGTTGTCGGTTTCCAGCGTAACGGTGCAGCCCGGCTCCACGCTTTGGGCGATTGCGCGTGATAATTATGGCGCCGGGGTGCTGTATGTAAAAGTGTTTCAAGCCAACCGCGCCCAGATCCGCGACCCCGATCTGATTTTCCCCGGTCAGGTGTTTACGGTGCCGGCCAAAACGCCCTAAAGGCTTGCCAGAATAACCAGCGCGGCGACCTCGGCTACTTGTTGGCTGGCCCCTAAAATATCGCCGGTTTGGCCGCCAATTTTACGCTGGGCGATCCGTGCCAAAACCAGCGTCACAATCGCAATGCCAACAATCACGCCGATTACCGCGCTGCCCAATAACGCCAGCCCCAGCCCTGCGCCCAACACAAAAGCCAGCCAAACCGCGCCCTTTTTGACCCGCCCAACGCTGGCCGACAACCCGTCGCTGCGCGCATTTTTCATGGTGGCCATCATCAAAACCATCGGCAGACGCGACAGCACGCCAACAGCAATCAGCGCCAGTAAATTATCGGCACGGATCAGCGCCACAATCGCCCCCCAGCGCAAACCCAGCGATAAAACCAGCGCAATCACCCCGTAGGCACCGATCTGGCTGTCTTTCATAATTTCCAGCCTGCGAATTTTGTCCCAGCCCCCCCAAAGCCCGTCAACAGTATCGGCCAAACCGTCTTCGTGCATCGCGCCGGTCAGCATCACAGAGGCAAATAATACCAGACCCGCCGCCAGCTCGGGTGACACGGCGGCCAAATTTAGCGCAAAGGCAAAAGCCGCCAAAATTGTGCCCAAAACCAGCCCGACAAGCGGAAACGCCCAAGCCACAGCCGCCCCGCGCGCTGCGTTTGTGCGCACCGGCAAACGGCTGAGCAGGCCAAATGCGGCGGCAATATCGGCCAGTTTGATCAGCTTTGGGTCGGGTTTTGACATGGGCAGCGCCTTTGCATCAGCTCTTGCATCTTTGCATGGGATAAACCTAAAAGATGATAAATATCAACGAGGAATTATAATGACTTTTAGCACGCTCGCCCAATTTCGCAGCATTTTAAATGATTTGCCCAAGGCCGACCAAAAGATGCGCACCGCGGCCGAGGCCCATAACCGCCAGCTGACAAAACCACCAGCCGCATTGGGCCGGCTTGAGGATCTGGCGATTTGGTATGCGGGTTGGCGCGGTGATGCAAAGCCACAATTAAACGCGCCGCAGATCATTATTTTTGCAGGCAACCACGGGGTTTGCGCCCAAGGCGTTTCGGCTTTTCCCCCCGAAGTCACCGAACAAATGGTGCTTAATTTTCAACATGGCGGGGCGGCGATTAACCAGTTGGCCACAATCTTTGGGGCCAGCATGGATGTGCATGCTTTGTCGTTGGAGCAGCCCACAGCCGATTTCACCAAAGCCGCCGCGATGGACGAGACCGCGCTTATTTCTGCGTTAAAAACCGGCTGGGATGCAGTTGATCCACAGGCCGATTTGTTGGTCACGGGCGAAATGGGCATCGGCAACACCACCTCGGCGGCGGCGATTTCGGCGGCGCTATTTGGCGGTGAGGCGGCTGACTGGACGGGGCGGGGCACGGGTGTGGATGACGCCGGATTATTGCTAAAAACCCGTGTGGTGGCGGATGGTTTGAAACGTCACGCCGATCAGCTGGGCGATCCGTTGCAAGTGCTGCGTTGTCTTGGCGGGCGCGAATTGGCGGCGATGGCGGGGGCGATCACAAGGGCGCGGATTTTGCGCATTCCGGTTATTTTGGATGGCTTCATCTGCTCGGCTGCGGCGTCGGTTTTGGAAATGACGGCGAAAGGTGCGTTGGATCATGCGGTTGCGGGGCATCTGTCGCCTGAAAATGGCCATGCCGCGATCCTGAAAAACCTTGGCAAAAAGCCTTTGCTTGCTCTTGATATGCGCCTTGGAGAAGGCTCTGGCGCGGCACTTGCAATCGGGGTGTTAAAGGGCGCGTTGGCCTGTCACAGTGGCATGTCCACATT
>CAYYXZ010000057.1:0-9185 GCA_964475715.1 uncultured Marinosulfonomonas sp.
TAAGTAGTATTGCCAGCCCATTTATAACCGACCGTGGTTATATCGGTTTCATAACCGTTGTCTTCTTTTGTTTCGGCGGCTTTGATCGCGGCCTGTTCTCTGGCGTCAGCTTCGTGTTTTTCACCATCTTTGGATCTTGTCATATTGTTATTCCTTAAAAACAGCCCGATCAGGAAGCTGAGGTTAAGAATAACGGAAAAAGATTTATGTTGTTTTGCCAAGGCCTTGAAATTGCCTAAAAAATAGCTGCAATTTCATTCAGGTTTTAACGTAAAATAAATTAAATTTTTGGCAGGAGCTAAACCGAGCTAAACCGCCAGATCAATCCAGACCGGCACATGATCCGACGGTTTTTCGCGGCCACGGATTTCGGTATCGATTTGGCAATCGGTCAGCAGATCGGCGCATTGCGGGTTTAGCAGAAAATGGTCAATACGGATGCCGTGGTTTTTGTTCCAGGCACCGGCCTGATAATCCCAAAAACTGTAATGCTCAGGGCCAAAAACCCGGGCGCGAAAGGCCTCGGTAAAACCCAGATTAACAATCTTGCGCCACGCCGCGCGGCTCTCGGGGCGAAACAGCGCATCTTGGCGCCAAATCTCGGGGCGGGCGGCATCCTCGGCTTGGGGGATGATGTTGTAATCACCGGCCATCAAGGCAGGCTCGTCGGAGGCAATCAATTGCTGTGCGCGCGTGTAAAGCCGCTCCATCCAGGCCAGTTTATAATCATATTTCGGCCCCCGCCCATCATCCCCAACAGGGTTGCCATTGGGCAAATACAGCCCGCAAACCCGAATGGGCTGCTTGCCCATCACCGTGGCCTCGATCCAGCGGGCTTGGGCATCATCGTCATCACCGGGCAGACCGCGCTGCACATCCTCAAGCGGCAATTTCGACAGGATCGCTACGCCGTTGAACGATTTTTGGCCATGCACCTCGACATTATAGCCCATATCCTCGAATAATTCGACAGGAAAACCCTCGTCTACCGTCTTGATTTCCTGCAATAAAACCACGTCTGGGGCGCGCTCGGTTAGCCATTGTGGCAGAGCATTAATCCGGGCTTTGATGCCGTTGATGTTAAAGCTGGCTATTTTCATTTTGCGCCCCTTCACTGGCTGTGCTGTTTTATGCGCCAATTTGCGCCAAACTCAAGAGCTGAAATTTCGCCTTTGGCCTTGCACGCCCGCAACCTTGCGCTTATTAGGACTTTGATCTATTTTCACCGCGCAAAACTGTGCGGCCCATTTTGTTACAAAAGGACATCTGACATGCAGGTCAAAGAGACCCTGAACGAAGGCCTGAAACGCGCCTACCAAATCACCATTCCCGGCGCCGATCTGGATGCCAAGGTTAACGAAAAGTTAAAAGAAGCCCAGCCCGAAATCGAGATGAAGGGTTTTCGCAAGGGCAAGGTTCCGATGGCGTTGTTGAAAAAACAATACGGTCCCAAAGTGATGGGTGAAGCCATGCAGGAAGCTATCGATGGCGCGATGTCCAAGCATTTTGAAGATTGCGGTGATCGTCCGGCGATGAAGCCCGAAGTCACGATGACCAACGATGAATGGAAAGAGGGCGACGATGTGCTGGTCGATATGTCCTACGAGGCATTGCCGCCGATTGTGATCCCTAATTTGAAGAAAATCGAGCTGGAAAAGCTGGTGGTCAAGGTCGAAGATGCCAATGTTGACGATGCGCTGAAAAACATCGCCAAGAATGCGACAAATTTCAAGGATTGCGAAAAAGGTGCCAAAGCTGAAGATGGCGATCAGATGACTTTTGATTTTTCCGGCACGGTAGATGGCGAGCTGTTTGACGGCGGCACAGCCGAAGATTTTGTGCTGGTGCTGGGATCAGGCAGCTTTATTCCGGGTTTTGAGGATCAGCTGATTGGTGCCAAGATTGGTGACGCGCTGGATGTTAAGGTAACTTTTCCGGCTGAATACGCTGCTGACAATCTGGCCGGCAAGGACGCGGTTTTTGCCTGTAAGGTGAAAGCGATTAAAAAATCTGCTAATGCCGAAATAAATGACGAGCTGGCCAAACAGCTTGGTGCCAAGGATCTGGCCGATTTAACCAAGCAGATCACGGAGCAGCTGATTACCGAATACGGCAATGCGGCGCGTGCGATTGCCAAACGCCAACTGCTTGATGCGTTGGACAAAGTGGTTGATTTCGATTTGCCGCCATCTTTGGTCGAAGCCGAAGCGGGACAGATTGCGCATCAGCTGTGGCACGAGGATAATCCGGAAGTTCAGGGCCATGACCACCCTGAAATCGAAACCACCGACGAGCACACAAAGCTGGCCGTGCGCCGGGTGAAACTGGGGCTGTTGTTGGCGGAATTGGGCCAGCAAGCCAAGGTTGAAGTGACAGATGCCGAAATGCAGAAGGCTGTGATGGAGCAGGCGCGTCAATATCCGGGTCAAGAGCGTGAGTATTTCGAATTTATTCAGAAAAACGCTGAAATGCAGCAACAAATGCGCGCGCCAATCTTTGAAGACAAGGTTATCGATTATGTGTTTGAGCTGGCGGAAATGACCGAAAAAGAGATCAGCAAGGATGAGCTGGAAGAGGCTCTGAAAGCTTTGGACGAAGAGTAAACCGAAAAACGGTTTAGAAAATTTAAAGGGGTTGCCTTGTGGGCGGCCCCTTTTTTTGCGTCCTTGGGTTTTTTAATTGCGCTGTGACGCGCCTGTTGTCTGGAGTGCTTCATGCACCAAATTTGGGTCGGCATGTAAAATAGTAATTTGATTTCACATAAAAAAGCCGCGTCGAAATCCAATCCGGCGCGGCTTTATCTTTTATCTGCGTCAGCCTTTTAGGCGTCTTCGTCAGTTTTGGCTTCAACCGGTGCAGCTTGGCCCAGATCATCGTCATCAGACGCAGCCGCGCCGATATCGTCAAACAGCTCGGCAATTTCGAACTCGGCTTCGGCTTCGGCTTCGGCGGCCAATTCGGCAACCGATTTACCAGCCGCTTGCAGCTCGGCTTCTTCTGTTGAGCGGGCCACATTCAGCTCGATTGTGGCGTCAACTTCGGGGTGCAGACGGATTGTCACGAGGTGCAGGCCCAGCTCTTTGATTGGCGCGTTCAGGATAACCTGTTTGCGATCAACCGTGAAACCCTCGGCGGTGGCAGCATCGGCGGCATCGCGCACGGTGACAGAACCATAAAGCGATCCGGCGTCAGAGGCTGTGCGAATCACCACGAATTGTTGGCCGTTCAGCTTGTCAGCCAGCTTGTCAGCTTCGCCTTTGGTTTCCAGATTATTCGCTTCCAGTTGGGCTTTTTTGGCCTCGAACTGGGCGATGTTGGCCTCGGATGCGCGCATTGCCTTGCCTTGTGGCAGCAAAAAATTGCGCCCGAAACCTTGTTTTACGTTCACAACGTCGCCCATTTGGCCAAGTTTGGCAACGCGTTCCATTAGGATAACTTGCATGATGCTCTCCTTATCTCACTGCGTATGGCAGCAGGGCGAGGAACCGCGCGCGTTTGATCGCACGGGCCAGCTCGCGTTGTTTTTTGGCCGAAACGGCCGTGATGCGCGATGGCACGATTTTGCCACGCTCGGAAATATAACGTTGCAGGGTGCGAACGTCTTTGTAATCAATCGCAGGGGCCTTGTCGCCGGAAAACGGGCAGACCTTGCGACGGCGGAAAAATGGTTTAGAAGCCATGGGTTAAATCCTTTTGTTAAACCAAAATCAACGGTGCATTATGGTGCGTTAACGGCGAGGACGGCGGTCGCCGCGCTCTTCGCGTTTTTGCATTTGAACGCTTGGAAGGTCTTTGTGCTCGTCAACCTTGATGGTCAGAACACGCATCACATCATCATGCAGGCGCATCAGGCGCTCCATTTCCTGAACGGCCGGTGCGGGTGCATCCGAGCGCAGAAAAGCATAATGCCCTTTGCGGTTTTTGTTGATTTTATAGGCCATTGTTTTGACGCCCCAATACTCGCTATCCACGAGTTTGCCGTCGTTATCGGCAAGGACTGCACCAAAATGTTCGATTAAACCCTCGGCTTGCGTGTTGGAAAGATCCTGACGCGCGATGAGGACATGCTCATAAAGCGGCATGTTAGCTCCTATTCATATTTAATGCGTATTTCAAAGGGCGGGTTAACCTTTTGCCGCGACCCACCCACGAGAGACTACGCCGGTTCCAAATTAATGCGGCAAAGGAAGCTGCCTTATAAGGGGGCAGGGGCGTTGATGCAAGCACCAAACGCTGGGTGTATAGGCACAAGTGTTTTGAGGCTCAAAACAGCTGAGCCTATACAAGGTAGACAGGCAGGGTGCCCTTCGGTTTGTGAGATATTATAACCACATACGGGCATCAACAACATGACGCCTTATGAGCTGTTGACTGAATATTTTGGACCGAAATAACGGGGATAAATATCATACATAAACTTGATAAAGTAGCATAAGTTTTAAACGAAACACCCTCTCGTAAACGCGGAGCGGTTCAACGCGATCTATTAGAAACTATTTAGTAGCCCGAATAATATACCGATCCGAAGCGCGACGCTCCAATCCTTTGAAAAAATCCATGTGCCCTGCTTGCGCTTTTTTGATTTGTGTCAAATCGGTAGTTACCGAAATTTCGCCAAATCCGGTTTCGCGCAACAATTCTGTAATTGCCCCACGGCGCGCGCCTTTGCTAAAATACAACTGGTCTTGAATGCGCCCATGCAGCGCGCTCATTTCAGGGTTTCCGTGTGGATTATGCGCCTTGCTAAACTTTGAACTTAACCATTTCAGCGTGCGTTGCAGCAGGTTCTGGCTGTTAAAATCACCATCAATAATCAACAAAATACCGCCCTCTTTAAGCAGTGAATGCCAGTGAATAAATGCGGCTTTTGGATCAACCAGCGTCCAAACCAGATGCCGGTTGACGATCAAATCATAGCTGCCTTCCGGCTCTCGGGTGCTTTCGGCATCCCCTGTCAGAAACTTTATGTTCGAGCCGCGATCCTTGGCCTTTTGGCGGGCAATTTCCAGCATGGCATCGGACCAGTCCAGCCCGGTTACCTGCAAGCCGTAATCATGCAAAAGATGCGAAATTTCGCCGGTGCCGCTGGCCAGATCAAGCGTTTTACGCCCATTGGCATCGCCGATTTCACGCTGCAACATATTCAGCCAAGCCTGCTTTTCGGCCCCATGCCGAATCCCGTGGCCCGGTTGCGCATCAAAGGCCGGGGCACGCATTGACCAATATTCTCTAATCTGATCGCGTAAGGTAAAGTTATTTGACATATCGCGCTTCCTGCTTTTTGTTGAGGTTTCCTTTGTATAAAGCCGAATTTTACCGGCCCGCAAGGGTAGTTGAGAAAAAAAGTCAGATTACTCTTGACATTTAATAAATAATTACCATACATTTTAAACTTGCCCGGTTCGCAGCCTACCTGCCACTCGACACAGGCAATTGCGAACATGAAATTGCGGAAATTGGGCCCCGCAAACAGCATTAAAAATATATGCGCGTTTTTGCCGGCTGATTACAGCGGCATATCCTGGAGGCGACTCCAGCATCAATAATTCGGCGGGGTGAACAGGCCTGCCGCATTTAACCACTCATATAGCAGCTTTGCGCCACTAAAATTGGGTTTACTCAAACTGAAATACGGAGAAGTCCGTAAAGGAGATATCTATGTTTGATACAATATTTATAAAGCTGCGCACGGGCGTAGCCACAGTCGCGCTGGGGGCCATTGCTGCGGTTGCTCCGGTTGGCGCATTTGCCGGTGATAATATGATCACGGTTGTCGATATTGCCGGTCGCTCCGTAGAAGTAAAACACGGCGTTGAGCGTGTTATTTTGGGCTCAGGCCGGATGATGTATACGGTCGCCGTTCTGGATGGTGACTCTCCATTCCAACGTATCATTGGCTGGAGAGACGATCTGATTAGATTTGATCCCGATGCTTTCCGTAAATATGAGGCAAAATTCAAGAAATACACCGACAATCTGGTGAATTTCGGCAGTCCATTCGCTGGTGATTTCAGCGTGGAAATGGCCATCGAGATGAAGGCCGATTTGTTGCTGCTGAACTACAGCAAGCTTTATGCAGCTCAGGAATCAGGTATTATCGAAAAACTTGACAAAGCTGGTATTCCGGTACTTTTCATCGATTTCCGTGAACGTCCTTTGCAAAACACCATCCCGTCATTGTTGATACTTGGGCAGGCTTTTGCAAGAGAAGCTAAGGCAATGGAATTCATCGGCTTTTACACCGAACAAATGAGCCGTGTCAGAAATGTGGTTGGTGACTTGATAGCAGAAGAACGTCCGGTTGTATTTATTGAACGTGCTGCCGGTATCAGAGGTGAAAATGACTGCTGCCGTACCTTCGGTTCTTCAAACTACGGTAGATTTGTCGAAGAAGCTGGCGGCATTAACTGGGGTAGCACTGTGCTGTCCGCGGTAGCCGGTGATGTCAGCTTTGAGGCTGTGATTGATGCAGATCCTGACTGGATTATCGGAACTGGTGCAAACTGGAAAGAAGCACGTCCAGACGCATGGGCTGTTATGCTGGGCTACGAGGCCACGCCAGAAGTAGCGCAAGAGCAGCTTGCCAGACTAGCAGGACGTGATGGCTTTAGGCAAATGTCAGCTGTAAAAAACAAGAACTTTGCTTCAATTTACCACCAGTTTTACATTGGCCCTTACCATTTCGTAGCGATACAGCAATTTGCTAAATGGTTGCATCCTGAAAAGTTTGAAGACCTGGATCCAGACGCGACTTTCAAGGAGCTTCACGATCGCTTCCTGCCGATTGACCATAGCGGCGAGTTTTGGGTTAAACTAAAATAATCGTGTAAAATTAATAACATACGGCGGAATTTATTGTTTCGCCGTATGCATCCGATGCAGTCAACTGCAATCAAACAAACACTATTTTCAAACACAACAGGCAGATAAAATGACTAACTTTGCACATGATGAAAAACTTCAATCCGTCAAAAGTTTTCGAAAACTCACAAAAAAGCGCCTGATACTGGTGCTGGGCGGCCTTCTGGTTTTGCTAATCAGTCTGGTGGCTGATATTTCCTGGGGTCCCAGCTCGATGACGATCGCGGATGTTATTCAAACAATTATTTCACCGTCTTCAGTCGATGACGGTATGCGAGTTATTGTCTGGGATTTGCGTTTACCTATCGCTATTATGGCCATACTGATCGGCGCAATGCTGGGTGTGGCAGGTGCTGAAATGCAGACCATCCTGAACAATCCGCTAGCAGATCCGTTTATCTTGGGTATTTCATCGGCTGCCGCCTTTGGGGCCTCGATGGCTATCGTTTTCCAGCTCAGTCTGGTGCCGGGATACGGCGCACTTATTGTTACGGCAAATGCTTTTGTGATGGCGCTGTTTTCGGCGGCTATCCTGTTTGCCTTTACAAAAGTTCGTGGTGTAACCTCGGAAACCATGGTGCTGATCGGTATCGCCATGATGTTTACTTTCAACGCATTACTGGCGACGATGCAGTATGGTGCGTCAGAAAACGAATTGGCCCAGATCGTCTTTTGGATGATGGGATCATTGCAGCGCGCCAGCTGGGAAAAGATTATGATCTGCCTTGTGGTTCTGGCCATTACGGTACCATATTTCATGAGCCAAAGCTGGGCGTTGACAGCCTTGCGTATGGGCGATGACAAAGCCGCCTCGTTGGGGGTAAACGTCAAAAGGCTTCGCGTTATCATGCTCATCGGCATTTCACTGCTGGCGGCAACTGCGGTGGCTTTTGTTGGTGTTGTTGCATTTGTCGGGCTGGTTGGCCCACATATCGCCCGGATGATTGTGGGCGAAGATCAGCGCTATTTCCTGCCGCTATCGGCCTTGGCCAGTGGCCTGATTATGTCACTGACCTCGATTGTAAGCAAAGCCATAACGCCCGGTGTGATTTACCCGGTTGGTATTATTACCTCGTTGATTGGCATCCCGTTTTTTGTAAGTCTGATTATGGCTGTGCGCAGAAGGAGCTGGTAAAATGACGCTTGAAATTCAAAATCTTAACTTTGGCTACAGCAGTAAAAAACCTATTTTACATGATATTTCTGTTAACGGTTTTAAGCCGGGTGAGCTGACGGCGCTGATCGGACCAAACGCGACTGGTAAATCCACCTTCTTTAAATGCGTGGCTGGCCTGTTAAATACTGATGGAAATACGATAAAAGTCGGGGGCATAACCCAGGATGAAATTAGTCGCTCTGCCTGGAACCGCAAGGTGTGTTATATGCCGCAAATCTTTAGCTCAAATGCGGCGTTAACAGTGTTTGAGGTGATTTTACTGGCGCGCAAAAATCTGTCTGGATGGCGGGTTAGTGATAATGATGTCCACGTCGTTGCCTTGGCCTTGGAAAAACTGCGCATTGATCATCTGTCCGAAAGCTATGTCGGGGATCTGTCTGGCGGTCAGCAACAGATGGTCTCGATTGCGCAAATTGTGGTGCGCAGCCCTGATATGTTTTTGTTGGATGAGCCAACCTCGGCGCTTGATTTACGCCATCAGCTGGAAATCATGAACATCATTCGAGAAGAAACCAAAGCGCGGGGCATTGTTTCGATTGTGGCTCTGCATGATCTTAATCTTGCGGCCCGGTTTGCCGATCATGTTGTACTGATGCGTCAGGGGAAAATTATTTTATCGGGTCCGCCCAATGAAGTACTGGCATCCTCGGAGCTGGCAGAAACTTACGGGGTAAATATCGATGTTCATGAAACCAAAGACGGTGTCCTGACGGTTGCCGCAAGTTTGTAAGGCTTTGTTTTCTGTAAAACCATCACGTCGGGGTTTTGGCCTTGGTCTTGCCTTAATTATTTCGGCCATTGCAGCGCCTGCTTTGGCCGAAACCCAGATTGTAAAACTTTACAGCTATGATGCGGTCCACTCGGATAAAGTCGATTTTTTTACCCGCCGCTGACCCGCATTGCCAAGGGCGACACGGTGCTGTTTCAGGCCACTCAGCCGGGCCAGAATGCGGCCTTTAAAAAGGGTATAGGTCATTGACCAAACCCGTGCCATCCCACCTGCTGCCCAGCAGTGGTCTTGCCACGGTTTAGTTCCGGTCTTTTTTGAGCAATAATTGCACTGAAGGAGATTAGGAATGACAATCAAATACACAGAGGCATAATATCGCTGCGTTCGTCATATTCTGGATTTAACGAGTCCTGCAAC
>CAYYXZ010000058.1:0-9121 GCA_964475715.1 uncultured Marinosulfonomonas sp.
TTAGCACCATATCGCGGGCTTTGGCGTAAATCGGGTCTTCCCAGAACATCATGCAACCGTTGCAGCCCTTGCCACAACAACCTGCCGTGCCAACGCGGTTGGTTTTGAAACGCCGCGTATCGGCACCTTCGCCGATCGCATCAACCAGCTCATCGCGTTTGCGCGCGTAAGCGGCGGGGTTGTCTTTGCCGCTGATCTCGATGCCCTGCACCAGTTTATCCAGCTTGACCCGCGCCCATTGATCTTCGCTCAAGGCGCGTTCTTTGCGCATCACCGAAAATTCAGGGAACCGCGCGCGGATGTCGGCGGGGCTTTCGTGATCAAACAATGAGAACGCAATGCGAATGGTGGTGCGGGTGCCGCCGTGGATTACATCGCGCCGCTCACCCGTATCGGCGACCTCGAAATCATACAGCCGCAGCAAAACCGGCTCGCGGGTCACCGGCGAAATAAACTCCAGAACTTCACCCGCTTCCAATTTGTTCTTCACATCAATCAGCAGCGCATCATGCGTGACACCGGTCACAACGCCGGCATATTCCCATTGGGCGATGGCGGCGGTGTGCTCGTAATTATGGGCGTGATTGCTAAGGCGGCCATCATGAAAGGCCAAAGTGTAGCCACGATTTCCGACCGTTTCCAGCTCTTGCATATATTTTTTCGGCGACCAGTTTTCAGGATCATCGTAATAATCATCAATCGCCATCCGGTAGGCGCGCGCCACCACGGCGCAATAATATTCCGATTTTCCGCGCCCCTCGACCTTTAGGCTATCAACCCCGATGCGCAAATATTCATCCAGTTTGGGCATGATGCAAAGGTCTTTGGAATTCAAAATATAAGAACCGCGCTCGTCTTCCTCAATGGGCAACAGCTCGCCGGGTCGGCAGCCTTCTTCCAGCAGGAATTCAAACATGTCATAGTTTTCATCCGTGATGTGCAATTCTTGCCGGGTGCCATCCTTCATGCGCATTTTAAACTTGTAATTCCAGCGACAGGAATTGGCGCAATTGCCCTGATTTGCACCGCGTTCGGCCATGAAATTGCTTAGCAAACAACGGCCCGAATAGGTCATGCACATCGCACCATGCACGAATGCCTCGATCATGATATCGGGGCATTTTTCACGGATTTCGGTCAGCTCGGAAAATGAAACCTCGCGCGCCATCACCACCAGCTCAGCCCCCAGATCCTCCCAGAATTTCACCGACAACCAGGAGGAAACATTGCTTTGGGTCGAAATATGCAACGGCAATTCCGGCGCGTGGGTTTTGACGTATTGAAACACGCCCGGATCCGCAATGATCAGCCCGTCCGGCTTTACCGCCCGCACGGTTTTTATGTATTCTTCCAGCTTGGGGATGTCTTTGTTATGGCTAAACAAATTTAGCGTAAGATAGGCGCGCTTGCCGTGGGCGTGGCAAAATTTCACCCCCTCGATCACGTCATCAAGCGAAAATTGCGATTTGGTGCGCAAGCTCATATCGGGCGTGCCCAGATAAACCGCGTCGGCCCCGTAAAGGATGGCCATTTTCAATTTGCGCAGATTTCCTGCGGGCATCAATAGTTCGGAACGTCGCTGTCTCATGTTGGCTAGCCGTAATTTAGGGGTTTTGGGGGTAATACACATATGTTGGGCCAATGCCAAATAAAATAGAGGCAAAGGTTAATCATCGCTGCCAAGGCGCGCCAGCAACAACCCCTTGCGGTGGTTTTGCGGCTGGTTTACCCTGTGCGCATCAACATCGGGAGAATCTGGCAAATGCCAGTGCCGAAGGAGCATGCGCCCCGCTAAACTCTCAGGCCAAAGGGACCGATGTTTGATCTGATAAAACTCTGGAGAGTGGCGTGAATTTGCGCCCGCCGAAGGGATAGCGATCTCAGGCAACAAAGACAGAGGGGGCATCGAAGCGGCGGCCAGCGGGCCGTTTAATTGGTGCCGGATTTATCTGGTTATTAACGAAAAGGGGCGATCGCATGACGGATTTGAAACGCACAGCTTTACACGGGCTGCATCTGGAACTGGGTGCCAAAATGGTGCCATTTGCGGGCTATGAAATGCCGGTGCAATACCCGATGGGGGTGATGAAGGAGCATCTGCACACCCGCAGCTGCGCCGGTCTGTTTGATGTCAGCCACATGGGGCAGGTGATTTTGCGCCCCAAATCGGGCAATATTGAGGATGCGTCATTGGCGCTGGAACGGTTGGTGCCGGTTTCGTTGCTGGCCCTAAAGGCCGGCCGCCAGCGTTACGCGATGTTTACCAACGAGACCGGCGGAATCATGGATGATTTGATGGTCGCCAACCGGGGGGATCATTTATTTGTGGTGGTAAATGCGGCCTGCAAGGCGGCTGATATTGCCCATATGCGCCGCGCTTTGGCCGATGATTGCGAAATTGAAACCATCGAAAACCGTGCGTTACTGGCGCTACAGGGGCCAAAATCCGAGGCTGTCTTTGCAGCGATTTGCCCAGCTGCCAGCGATATGAAGTTTATGGATGTGGCCGTGCTGGCGTCTGAATTTGGCGAGCTTTGGGTGTCGCGTTCGGGCTACACCGGCGAAGATGGCTATGAAATCTCGGTTAGTAACGATCAGGCCGAAGCATTCGCGCGGGCTTTGTTGGCCGCTGATGGTGCGGCACCCATCGGCCTTGGCGCGCGTGACAGTTTGCGCCTTGAGGCGGGGCTTTGTCTTTATGGCAATGACATTGACGAAACCACCAGCCCCGTTGAGGCCGCGATTGAATGGGCCATCCAAAAGGTGCGGCGCAAAGATGGCGCGCGGGCCGGCGGGTTTCCGGGGGCTGCGCGGATTTTGAACGAATTGGAAAATAGCACCAAACGCCGACGGGTTGGGATCTTGCCTGACGGGCGTGCGCCGATGCGCGCGGGCACCGAATTATTTGCCGATAAAGACGCGCAAAACCCGATTGGCAAAATAACCTCGGGCGCTTTTGGGCCAACGATTGCGCGCCCGATGTCGATGGGTTATGTCGCCTGCGAATATGCCGAAACCGGAACCGAAATATATGCCCAATTGCGCGGCAAACGCCTGCCCGCGACTGTGGCTGACATGCCGTTTCGGCCATCCACCTACAAGCGATAATCCAAAGGGAGATAAAAGATGAAATTTACAGAAGAGCACGAATGGCTGCGCGTCGAGGGTGACCTTGTGGTTGTTGGAATTACCGAACATGCCGCCGAGCAGATGGGCGATGTGGTGTTTGTCGAGCTGCCCGAAACCGACGAGGAAGTGGCCAAGTATGACGAGGTTGTGGTGATTGAATCCGTCAAGGCCGCGTCCGATATTTTGGCACCGATTGATGGTGAAATTGTCGAGGTTAACCAAATGTTGACCGATGAGCCAGGCAAGGTAAATGAGGACGCGCAGGGTGATGCGTGGTTTTTCAAGATGAAGCCGGCCGATCCGTCACAAATGGACGAGATGATGGATGAAGCGGCTTATAAAAAATTTATTGGCTGAATTTTAGCTTTTGGCGCTTGAAATTCACGGCTTGAAATTCAGCGCGCCGAATGACTGTTAATCTGGAGAAACACATGCCTTTTGCGCCCACCGATTACCTGCCTTATGATTTTGCCAACCGTCGCCACATCGGGCCGTCGCCCAAAGAAATGGCCGAAATGTTGCAAGTGATGGGGGTGGCCAGTCTTGACGATCTGATCGACCAAGTCGTGCCTAACAGCATCCGAACTGAAGGACCGTTAGAGTTTGGCAAGCCAAAATCCGAGCGCGAATGGATATGGTTTATTCGCCAGATTGCCAAGAAAAACAAGGTGTTAACCACGATGATCGGGCAGGGGTATTACGGCGCGATCACGCCGCCTGCGATTCAGCGCAACATTTTGGAAAACCCGGCGTGGTACACGGCCTACACCCCGTATCAGCCCGAAATTTCCCAAGGCCGGCTTGAGGCGCTGCTGAATTTCCAGACCATGATCACCGATCTGACCGGCCTTGAAATTGCCAATGCCTCTTTGCTGGACGAGGCCACCGCGGCGGCCGAGGCCATGACCATGGCGCAGCGGGTTGCCAAATCAAAGGCCAAGGCGTTTTTTGTCGATGAAAACTGCCATCCGCAAAATATCGCGGTGATTAAAACCCGCGCCAAGCCATTGGGCATCGAGGTGATTGTGGCCAGCCCTGATGATTTGGACGCAAATTCAGTGTTTGGCGCGATTTTCCAATACCCCGGAACCTACGGCCATTTGCGTGATTTTACGCATGAAATTTCGGCCCTGCACGCGGCGCGCGCGATTGGCATTGTCATTGCCGATCCGCTGGCGTTAACCATCCTAAAAGAACCCGGCGCGATGGGGGCCGATATTGCGGTCGGATCGACCCAGCGTTTCGGAATTCCGCTGGGTTACGGCGGCCCGCACGCAGCTTACATGGCCTGCAAAGATAAAATGAAACGCGCGATGCCCGGGCGCATTATCGGTGTGTCGATTGATAGCCATGGCGATCCGGCCTACCGTTTATCGCTGCAAACCCGCGAGCAACATATCCGGCGCGAAAAAGCCACCTCGAATGTCTGCACAGCACAGGCTTTGCTGGCGGTTATGGCCTCGTTTTATGCGGTGTTTCACGGGCCGGAAGGCTTAAAGGCAATCGCGCAACGCATTCACCGCAAAACCGTGCGCATGGTGGGGGTTTTGCAAGAGGCCGGATTTGTGATCGAGCCGGATGCGTTTTTTGACACCGTCACCATTGAGGTCGGGCCGCTACAGGGTGCAATTATGAACGCGGCGGTGGAGCAAAATATTAACCTGCGCAAAATCGGCAAGACCAAGCTGGGCATTTCGCTGGATGAAACCACCCGCACCGAGACGCTGAAACGGCTGTGGAAGGCTTTTGGAATCGAGGACGTGGATGGGGATATTGCTGTCCAATACCGCGTGCCTGATGCCTTGCAGCGCAAAACCGATTATCTGACCCATCCGGTGTTTCAGATGAACCGCGCCGAAACCGAAATGATGCGTTACATGCGCCGTCTGGCCGACCGCGATCTGGCGCTGGATCGGGCGATGATTCCGCTGGGATCATGCACAATGAAGCTGAATGCGGCGGCCGAAATGATGCCGCTTAGCTGGCCCGAATTTGCCCATATCCACCCGTTGGCCCCGGCTGATCAGGTGGTCGGATATACCGAATTGATCAAGGATTTAAGCGAAAAACTGTGTTTGATAACCGGCTATGATGCGATGTCGCTGCAACCCAATTCGGGCGCTCAGGGCGAATATGCCGGGCTGTTGGCGATCAGTGCGTATCACCGGGAAAATGGCGATGCACAGCGTAATGTCTGTTTGATTCCGGTTTCCGCCCATGGCACCAATCCGGCCAGTGCCCAGATGGCGGGCATGAAAGTGGTGGTGGTAAAATCGGCGCAAAACGGCGATATTGATGTCGAGGATTTTCGCACCAAGGCCCAAGCTGCCGGTGAAAATCTGGCGGCCTGCATGATTACCTATCCGTCAACCCACGGTGTGTTTGAAAAAACCGTGCGCGAAATTTGTGATATCACGCATGAATTTGGCGGGCAGGTTTATATTGACGGGGCCAATTTGAATGCCATGGTCGGGATCTCTAAGCTGGGCGAAATCGGCGGCGATGTCAGCCATTTGAACCTGCATAAAACATTTGCCATCCCCCATGGCGGCGGTGGTCCGGGTATGGGTCCGATCGGGGTGAAATCGCATCTGGCGCCGTTTTTGCCGGGCAATCCGGTTGGCGGTGAAGGCGCTGTTTCGGCGGCCATGTTTGGCTCGGCATCCGTGCTGGTTATCAGCTGGGCCTATATTTTGCTGATGGGTGGTTCGGGTTTGACCCAAGCCACCAAGGTTGCAATATTGAACGCCAATTACATCGCCAAACGTTTGGAGGGCGCCTATGAGGTGCTGTTCAAAGGCAAGGGCGGCCATGTTGCGCATGAGTGCATTTTGGACACGCGCCCCTTTGATGAAACGGCACAAATTACGGTGGATGACATTGCCAAGCGCTTGATAGATAGTGGTTTTCATGCGCCAACCATGAGTTGGCCGGTGGCGGGAACCTTGATGGTTGAGCCAACCGAGAGCGAAACCAAGGCCGAGCTGGACCGGTTTATCGACGCAATGTTGTCAATTCGGGCCGAGATTGCCGATGTGGAAAATGGCCGGATTGATCCGCAAAATAATCCGCTGAAAAATGCACCGCACACGGTGCGTGATCTGGTGGCGGACTGGGATCGGCCCTATAGCCGCGAGCAGGCGTGTTTTCCGCCCGGTGCTTTTAAGGTGGATAAATACTGGCCGCCGGTTGGGCGGGTGGATAATGTTTACGGCGACAGGCATTTGGTTTGCACTTGCCCACCCTTGAGCGATTATGAGGATGCGTAGGTGAAACTGGCCCCGTCGGATTGCCTCCGGCGGGGATATTTTGGCAACAGTAATTGGGCTAGGTTTGCAGGAATTTTTTGAGTGTGCTGATTTGGGTTTTATTTAGCTGTAGACCGATTTTGGAGCGGCGCCATAAAATATCATCGGCGGTTTGGGCAAATTCGTTATTGATCATCCAGTTCACTTCGCGCGCGTAAAGATTCCAGCCGATGTGCTGACCCAAATCAGTCGTTGATTTTGCGCCGCCAAGCAGTTTGAAAACATCGGTGCCGTAGGCCCGCAGCAGGCGCCGTGCCCAGATGTCGTCTAAAAACGGATAGTTTCTCTGGATGCTCTCAAGCAGTTTATCAACCCCGTCCACAGCGAAATCACCGCCGGGCAGGGGGGCGGTTTGGGTCCAGTTTTCAGCCGGATTGTCAAAGAAAGGCGCAAGCTGTTTCAGTGCGTTTTCGGCCAATTTTCGGTAGGTGGTGATTTTGCCGCCGAAAATGTTAAGCAGCGGCGCGGTTTTTGCATCATCGGCAAACGAGATCACATAATCGCGGGTGGCCGCCGAGGCCGAGGCTGCGTTGTCATCATAAAGCGGGCGCACACCGGCGAATGTCCAGATGATTTGATCGGTTGTCACCGGCTGGCTGAAATAATTCGAGGCAAATTTACAGAGGTATTCCTGTTCGTCTTGGGTGCAAATTGCCGGGCTGTCGGCATCCGGGTGATCTGCGTCGGTGGTGCCGATCATGGTGAAATCATTTTGGTAGGGGATGGCGAAAATTATGCGCCCGTCCTGGCCTTGAAAAAAATAGGCGCGATCATGTTCAAACAAGCGTTTCACCACAATATGCGCGCCGCGCACAAGGCGGATATTCTCTGGTGTTTTGATATTTAGCGCGCCATCCAGCAGCTCTTTAACCCAAGGACCGCCCGCATTGATCAGGGCGCGCGCGCTGTAGGTTTTGGTGGTTTTCGATCTGCTATCCTGCACGGTAATTTGCCACAGATCATCTGTGCGAACAGCCCTGATCACTTTGCTGCGGGTCATAATATTTGCGCCGCGCCACGTGGCATCGCGTGCATTCAGGACAACAAGGCGGGAATCATCGACGCAGCAATCGGAATATTCATAGGCTTTTGTGAACATTTTTTTCAGTGGTTTACCGGCCGGATCTGTCGCCAAATCCAAGCTGCGGGTTGCAGGCAAAAGTTTACGACCGCCCAGATGGTCATAAATAAACAGGCCAAACCGGATTAAGCTGGCCGGTCTGCGCCCCTTCAACCACGGCATAAAAACCGACAAAAGACGCGAGATCGGCGTGCTGTTTTCAAACCGCATATCTTTGTGATAAGGCAAAACGAAGCGCATTGGCCAGCTGATGTGGGGCATGTTTCGCAGCAGAACTTCGCGTTCAATCAGCGCTTTTCGCACCAAGTTTATGTTGAAATATTCCAGATAGCGCAAGCCGCCGTGGAACAGTTTTGTTGAAGCCGAAGAGGTGGCTTGGGCCAGATCATCCATTTCGGCCAAAGCAACAGACAGCTCGCGCCCCGCCGCATCACGCGCAATGGCGCAGCCGTTAATGCCGCCGCCAATGATGAATAGATCATAGGGTTTGTCTGGCCGGGAAGATGCTGTCATTGGAATATCCAGTGTTCAGGTCGCCCGAAATAGGCGTGCTGATAAAAATGCAATATCCCTGACAATGGTTCATAACGCAAGGTGTGACCATACGTTATTACACTGTCAGGGGATAGCTGCATAACTGGTACATTTCAATGGGTTGCGAGGCTACGGCCCCACGGCGGCAATCTAAAACATCACAGCCGCAGGAAATATTATGTTCCAAACTGTCTTATCCGACGTTCAGAATTTTGGCCTCGTGGTCTTTCAGGCTTAGACGTGCCGCCGCGCCGTATGCTTTGAAATCACCGGAGGCAAGTTCGGGGAACAGCTCCAGAATTTCGTCGCGGGTTGCCTGGTCCAGTGCCTTGAAACCTTGCTCGCCGGGGTGGAAGCTTTCGCTGGGCGCGCCTTCGGCATAAACGATTTCGTGGCTGTCGAAAAGGATGTGGAAATATTCCACCTCGCCGCCTTCGACCCGAGTGATCGAATAGTCGTTCAGCAGTGATTTAGCCGTTGCCAGAACCTCGGTTTCGCCAAACATCATTTCGGTTTGCGGACCCGACAGCAACATTCTGTGCTGGGGCGAAACCCACAGATCACGCTCGTTGCCCAATGTGCCTTTGCGGATTCTGATCGGCGCAAGATCACCAACAGCGGCGCGTTTGACCGAGCCGATCCAGCGGATGGCCTGCAAGCCGTGATCCATGGTTTGCACCATTTGGCCAACTTCCAGATCCTGAACCTCAATTTCACCAGCCGTGGTTTTGATTCGCGTTCCGGCAACAAAACAGACCACAACATTCTCGATGTTGGTGAATGTTGTCGTGCCGGTAATAACGCCATCGGCACCGCGGAATGTAACCGTGCCGTTTTCAGGGTTGCCGGCATCATGTGCGACACTCAGCGAGCCACCAGCAGGGGCCGAACCCGTCAGATCAAGCGTGTCGAAATCGTCGCCACCTTCATTGCCGTCAATCACATCGCCGGATGTAATGTCGATAAAGGTATCGCGATCATCGCCACCGAACATGGTATCGTTGCCTTGACCACCGGACAATATGTCATTGCCTGTGCCGCCTTCAAGAGTATCATTGTCAATGCCGCC
>CAYYXZ010000059.1:0-4003 GCA_964475715.1 uncultured Marinosulfonomonas sp.
GAGGCGGGCGGGGCAATTCCCGTGGTCTGGGACGACAGCGAAACGGCGCGAGAGGCGGCCAAAAGCAAAGGATATGTTGCGACGGATTTGCGAAAACCCGGCATTTGGGATGATATCAGCCGGTTGATTGTTTCGCCGGGAATTGCGCATTTATACCCCGAACCAAATCCGGTTATTGCCAATGCGCTGGCGGCTGGCGTGCCGGTGGATAACGATGTCGGGTTGTTTTTTCAATCCTACCCGACCGAAGAATGGAGCGGTTTTGATATCGCCCCGCGCATCGTGGCCATCACCGGAAGCAACGGAAAATCAACCACCGCGGCGTTGCTGCATCATATTTTGCAGCACGCCAAACGGCCGACCCAGCTGGCCGGAAATATCGGCCGTGGTGTGCTGGATATTGATCCGGCCCATGATGGCGAGGTTGTGGTGCTGGAGCTGTCAAGTTACCAGATCGAGCTGGCCCGCTCGCTGACGCCTGATGTGGCCGTGTTAACCAATTTGTCGCCGGATCATCTGCTCCGGCACGGCGGGCACGGGGGCTATTTTGCCGCCAAACGCCGCCTGTTTTCCGAAGGCGGACCGGACCGTGCGATTGTTGGTGTGGACGAAAATGAAGGGCGGTTTTTGGCGGGCCAACTTAGCGAAGGGCCAAATGATGATCGGGTGATCCGGGTTTCGGTTGAAGGCAAGTTGTTGGGGCCTGGCTGGTCAGTTTTTGCGCGCAAGGGGTTTTTGTCGGAATACCGCAAAGGGCGCCAGGTTGGTTCGATTGATCTGCGCAAAATCAGCGGATTATCCGGCAGCCACAACCATCAAAATGCCTGTTGCGCCTACGGGGTGGCCCGCACGCTGGGCCTTGCGCCCAAGGTGATCGAGGCCGCATTGCACAGCTTTGCAGGGCTTGCCCATCGCAGCCAGATTGTGGCGGTGAAAAACGGGGTTACGTTTGTGAATGACAGCAAGGCAACCAACGTGGATAGCGCCGCAAAAGCCTTGCAAGCCTTTGATAACATTCGCTGGATTACGGGTGGGCAGGGCAAGGACGGCGGAATTTTGGGCCTTGAAAACTGGCTTGGAAATGTGACCAAAGCCTATCTGATTGGTGCATCGGCCAAGGAATTTTCCAGCCAGTTGGGCGATACGCCATTCCAGATCTGTGAGACCATGGAGCGGGCGGTGGCGGCTGCAACCGCCGATGCGGTTAGTGGCGATACCGTCTTGCTGGCACCTGCCGCCGCCAGCTTTGATCAGTATAAAAATTTCGAGCATCGAGGCGAAGATTTTACAGCACTTGTTCGGGCGTAGGCTGCAAATGTAAAACGGCCCCCGTGGTATTTCACAGGGGCCGGTTTTGGATTTTTGTGCTTATTTATCGTGCATGGCTTTAGCCGTTTGGGCCATTTCAGCCTCAATCACAGGGTCGATGCGCATGGCTTCTTGCGTGTCTATCGATCCGGCGTTCGGGTCGTTATAGATGTCGATATCCAGCTTGCCCTCGCTTTTGGCCACAATGCTTGAAACGGCCGCATCACCTGAAACGTTAACAGCCGTGCGGATCATATCCATCAAACGGTCAACACCTAAAACCAGGCCGATGCCCTCGATGGGCAGGCCGACTTGGGTGAAAACCATCGACAGCATAATCAGGCCAACACCGGGCACACCGGCCGTGCCAATTGATGCCAGAACCGACATCAGGATCACCGTCAGATAACCGCCGATGCCCAGCTCGACTCCGTAAACATTGGCGATAAATACGGTGGCAACACCCTGCATAATCGCGGTGCCGTCCATGTTTATCGTGGCGCCAAACGGCACGGTGAAAGAGGCGACCGAATTGTTGACCCCAAAGCGCTGGGTCACGGTGCGCATGGTCACGGGGATGGTCGCGTTCGAGGATGCGGTTGAAAAGGCAAACACCTGTGCACCCCGGATTTTGCGGATGAACATTCTGGGGCTAAGACCCGAGAACACCTTCAGCACAATCATCAAGGTTACGAACAAATGGAGCATCAACGCGCCCACCAGCACCAAAACATAACCGGCCAGCGAGGCCAGCAGATCCAGTCCAAGGTTAGCAACCGCTTTGGCGATTAGTGCGAACACGGCGTAAGGGGCCAGCGCCATGATGATGTTAACCATTTTCATCATGATTTCATTGGCAATTTCGGCGCCTTCGATAAACGTTTTGGCCTTTTTGCCGACCATCAACATGCTGACGCCCACCATAATCGAGAAGAAAATGATTGGCAGCATATCGCCTTTAGCCATCGCATTGATTGGATTTGGCGGGATGATATCGATCAAAACCTGCGACAGCGGCGGGGATTCTTTGCCGATAAACGTGGCCGTGGTTTCCAGATTAAGGCCTTGGCCAATGCCAAATGTTGCGGCAATCGCAATGGCGGTGGCAATCGCAATGGCTGTCGTCAGCATATAAAGTGCAAACGATTTTGAGCCAACACGCCCCAGCATCCGAATGTCGCCAATACCACAAACTCCGCAGATCAGCGAAAAGAACACCAGTGGAACCACCAGCATTTTCAACATGTTAACAAACATTTTGCCGATAATATGGAAGGCCCCGTTAACCACAAATTCGTTAACGAAGCTTCCCGTTGCATTTAATCCTGTCAGATTAAAGAATAGCCCGAGAACAATCCCGAGCCCCATGCCCAACAACACTTTGGTTGTTAGACTCATTTTTTTAATTTCGGACATGGCCAAAACTCCCAGTTGTTTATTTTTATTAAAAAAAATCTAGTGCGACAAATGGACGCAGTCAAGCGCGCTTTATAGACGCATGATTGGGGGTGTTTTATTTACTTGGTTGTTTCGGGTTGTCGGAGCGGTTTTTTGCGGTCCTTATTTTAAAACTGAAAGCAGAGTCGAGCGCGATAATAATGAATATTTTCAGTCGTATAAGGTTACTTTTTTCAGATCGAAAACGGCGTGAAGGCGCGGCATATAAAGTCTATGTTGACGATCATTTTAACTATCAAAACGAAAGCCAGCGCAATTTGGCCGGAGGTTTTGATGATCTTGATAGTGCCATTGCCAAGTGCTGTTTGATTGTGGATTGCGCGTTAAAGAAAATTCACAAACCGAATATGACAGCCGAGGAGCTGTTTCGGATTTATTGTATGCAGGGTAAAAATATCCGGATTGAAAATAGTGATTTTTCGGTCTGGGATTATGCGAAAATAAAATCCGGGAAAATCTGTGCTGACAAATCGTAAAGCCGTGTTTTCAGGCGCCCCTATTTTGTGAAATCGCCACGCCCGCCGCCCAGCCCGATGACCACGCCCACTGAAAATTATAGCCCCCCAGCCAGCCGGTCACATCGACCACTTCGCCAATAAAATAAAGCCCCGGAACGCCGCGCGCCTGCATGGTTTTTGACGATAATGCATCGGTGTCCACCCCGCCCAAGGTTACCTCGGCGGTGCGATAACCTTCGGTGCCTGCGGGCTGCAATTTCCAGTTGGTGATGTTTTGCACAATTTCAACCAAGGCCGCATCCGAATGATCCGCCAGCTTTGCGCCCCAGCCGTGCAAATCCGCCAGATAAGAAATCAGCCGTTTTGGCAGCCATTCTGCCAGTTTTGTCGTTATATCCCGGCGGCCTGAAATCTGGCGCTCGGTGCGTAATTTTTCCAGCAAATCCCCGGCTGGCCACAGGTTAAGCGTAATTGCCTCGCCTTCGGTCCAGTAAGATGAAATCTGCAAAATCGCCGGGCCGGACAGGCCGCGATGGGTGAATAAAACGGCCTCGTCAAATGATGTATCGCCGCAAGTTATCCGCGCATCCAGCGCCACGCCGGCCAGTGGTTTGAACTGCTCGCCAAAGGTAAACGGCACCAGCCCGGGGCGGGTTTTTACCAATGGTAGGCCAAATTGCGTCGCGATTTTATAGCCCAGCCCGCTGGCCCCCATTTTTGGAATGGATTTGCCACCGCAAGCCACTACAAAATTGGCGGCCCGCAGTTTTTCACCGCTG
>CAYYXZ010000059.1:4103-9084 GCA_964475715.1 uncultured Marinosulfonomonas sp.
CGGATCTTTTCACCAACCGAGCGGGCCTGATCCAGCAGCAAAATGCGCCCGCCAGCATGGGCTGCGCACATCATTCCGGCCGCGCCCGCGCCTAAAATGATGGTGTCATATGCTGCATTTTCCAAATTCATTCCCCTGATGATCATGATCGGCAAAAAGACGCAACCCCGACAGCGCCAATAGCACAGGGGGGCTAGCATCAAACGAATCATTGCGCTAGACTGATCCCAGATCCGGAAAGCGGACAAAACAGAGGCAGTTAGGCGGTATCCCCATGACAGAAATGGTCTATGGAACAGTTAAGGTCTCAGATGGCGAGCCCATCCTTCCGCGTTGGTGGCAGACAATTGACAAATGGGTTTTGACCTCGGTTCTGTTGCTGTTTTGTATCGGCATTTTGCTCGGGTTGGCAGCGTCCCCACCTTTGGCCGCCAAAAACGGGCTTGCTCCATTTCATTACGTGCAACGCCAGCTGATTTTTGGCGTGATGGCGTTGGTTGTGATGTTCGTGACCTCGATGATGACCCCCTTGCTGGTGCGCCGTTTAGGGGTGCTGGGATTTTTGGGCGCATTTATCGCGCTGGCGTTGTTGCCGGTGCTGGGCACGGATTTTGGCAAGGGGGCGGTGCGCTGGTATTCTTTGGGTTTTGCCTCGGTTCAGCCGTCCGAATTTCTGAAGCCGGGGTTTGTGATTTTTGCCGCTTGGCTGATGTCGGCTAGCGATGAAATTAATGGGCTTCCGGGTAAATTATATTCATTCATCATTGCCATTACCGTTGTCGGATTTTTGGTGATGCAGCCTGATTTTGGTCAGGCCGCGTTGGTGTTATTTGGCTGGGGGGTGATGTATTTTGTCGCCGGCGCGCCGTTTTTCTTACTGATCGCGATTGCTGCGATGGTGGTTCTTGGCGGCATGTTTGCCTATAATAATTCCGAACATTTCGCCCGCCGCATTGACGGATTTCTATCCACCGACATCGACCCGACCACGCAGATAGGCTATGCTACCAACGCCATCCAAGAGGGCGGTTTTTTTGGTGTCGGGGTTGGTGGTGGTCAGGTCAAATGGTCGCTGCCCGATGCCCATACCGATTTTATCATAGCCGTTGCGGCCGAAGAATACGGGCTGGTTTTGGTGCTGGTTATCATTTCACTTTATACTGTAATTACAGTGCGTTCCCTGCTGCGTCTGATGCGCGAGCGTGACATGTTTATCCGGCTGGCTGGCACGGGGATTGTCTGTATGTTCGGTGTGCAGGCGATGATTAACATGGGGGTCGCGGTGCGCCTGCTGCCCTCCAAAGGCATGACGCTGCCGTTTGTTAGTTACGGTGGATCATCGCTGATTGCGGGGGGTATTGCGATTGGCATGTTGCTGGCTTTTACCCGCACCCGGCCGCAGGGCGAAGTGAGTGACGAATTTGCAAAACGGGGTGCGCAGTAGTGTCAAATTCACCGCTTTTGATTATCGCGGCGGGTGGCACGGGCGGGCATATGTTTCCGGCCCAAGCGCTGGCCGAGGCCATGTTGCGAAAAGGCTGGCGGGTCAAATTATCGACCGATGCGCGCGGCGCGCGCTACACCGGCGGCTTTCCCCATGTGGTCGAGATCGAGCAGATTGCCTCGGCCACTTTTGCCCGTGGCGGGGTTTTTGCCAAATTTTTGGTGCCTTTTCGTATTTTGGGCGGGATCATCGGCGTAACTTTTAAAATGCGCCGTGACAAACCGGCGATTGTGGTGGGCTTTGGTGGCTATCCGTCGATCCCGGCTGTAACGGCCGCCTGGATTTTGCGCCGCCCACGCATGTTGCACGAACAAAACGGCGTGTTGGGGCGGGTGAATCGGCTGTTTGTTAAACGGGTAAACGCGATTGCCTGTGGCACTTGGCCAACAGAATTGCCCGATGGAATTAACGGTGTTTACACCGGAAATCCGGTGCGCGGTGTGATCATTGAGCGCGCCGGTTCGGGCTATATCGCGCCCGGAGATTATCCGATGTCGATGTTGGTGATGGGCGGCTCTCAAGGCGCGCGTATCTTGTCCGATGTGGTGCCCCAAGCGGTTGCAGATTTGCCGGATCAGCTGCGAAAACGTCTGCGCATTTCGCATCAGGCCCGCGCCGAGGATCAGGCCCGCGTTGAGAAATTTTACGCCAGCCACGAAATTTTGGCCGATGTGCAGCCCTTTTTTGCCGACGTGCCCCGCCGTATGAGCGAGGCGCAATTGGTGATTTCGCGCGCCGGTGCATCGTCGGTTGCCGATATCGCGGTGATTGGGCGCCCTTCGATTTTGATCCCGTATGCGGCGGCCAGCGCGGACCATCAAAGCGCCAATGCTCGCGCTTTGGTTGATGCCGATGCCGCCGTGCTGATCCCTGAATCCAAACTGGATGCCGCCAGTTTGAGCGCCCAGATTTTGGCAATTTTAAGCAACCCCGAGGCGGCAACCCGGATGTCGCGGGCGGCCTTGGGTTGCGGGCGCGCGGATGCGACCGAACGCTTGGTCGAAATGGTCGAACAACTCGCAGACACAGGACAAAACCCATGAACGCAGCCGCAACCAAACTGCCGATTGATGTCGGTGCCATCCATTTTGTCGGCATTGGCGGTATTGGCATGTCGGGCATTGCCGAGGTGCTGCTGAACCACGGCTATCAGGTGCAGGGTTCGGATTTGAATCGCAGCAAAATCACCGATCGGCTAGAAAAACTGGGGGCTAAAATATTCGAGGGTCAAAGGGCGAAAAATTTGCAAAATGCCCAAGTTGTGGTGATTTCATCGGCGATCAAACCGGGCAATGCCGAGCTGGACGAGGCGCGCCGCCTTGGCATGCCTGTGGTGCGCCGCTCTGAAATGCTGGCCGAATTGATGCGGCTGAAATCCAACGTGGCGGTGGCCGGCACCCACGGCAAAACCACCACCACAACGTTGGTGGCCGAATTGTTGGTGGGTGGCGGCATCGATCCGACGGTGATCAATGGCGGTATTATCCACGCCTACGGATCCAACGCGCGGATGGGGTCCGGCGACTGGATGGTGGTCGAGGCCGACGAGTCTGACGGCACCTTTAACCGGCTGCCCGCCACCATTGCGATTGTCACCAATATTGACCCCGAACACATGGAACATTGGGGCAATTTTGATGCGCTGCGCCAGGGTTTTGATGATTTCGTTTCCAACATTCCGTTTTACGGATTGGCGATTTGTTGCACCGATCACGCCGAGGTTCAGGCGCTGGTTGGCCGCATCACGGACCGGCGTGTGGTGACGTATGGCTTTAATCCGCAGGCCGATGTGCGGGCGGTGAATTTGACGTATAAAGATGGCTCGGCGCATTTTGATATCGAGCTGCGTTCCGAGGAGCGTATGATCAAGGATTGCATCCTGCCAATGCCCGGAGATCACAATGTTTCCAATGCCTTGGCCGCTGTTGCCGTGGCGCGGCATTTGGGTATGAAGCTGGATGAAATCCGCGCAGCCCTGGCCGGTTTCAAGGGTGTGAATCGGCGTTTTACGCGCGTTGGCAAGGTGAATGGCGTGACCATAATTGACGATTACGCCCACCATCCGGTTGAAATTGCCGCCGCCCTGAAGGCCGCGCGCCAGTCAATAGATCCAGATTCTGGGGGCCGGGTAATTGCCTTTCATCAGCCGCACCGCTTTAGCCGTCTGCACGATTTGTTCGATGATTTTTGCAGCTGTTTCAATGACGCCGATATCGTCGGCATCACCGATATTTTTGCCGCCGGAGAAACGCCGATCAAAGGTGCAAACCGCGATGATCTGGTCGCCGGTCTGATCCGTCACGGCCACCGTCATGCCGTGGCGATTGACGACGAAGATGCCATGCTGGAGCTGATAAAATCGCAAGCCAAGCCGGGCGATATGGTGATTTGTCTGGGGGCTGGCACGATTTCGGCTTGGGCCAATAATTTGGCGCAGCGCCTGAAATGAGCCTTTCATTTATCCTTGCCTGTCTCTGGCTGATCGGTGCCAATATTTCTGCCATGCTCCCCAGCACCGATAACCTGTGGCGGCGCGCCTATATTTTAATGGGGCTGGGTTTTCCGTTGCTGGGCTATGTTATCTATCAAAACGGGCCTTGGTGGGGTTTGGCGTTTTTTGCTTTGGCGGCGTCATTGTTGCGCTGGCCGATTATCAAGCTGGGGCGCTGGATACTGGGCAAAATTGGCTAAGGTTTTTCTTGTTTATAAATATTGTGCCATAAACCCTGTTGTGCAATGTTGCCCCTATGGTTGAAATTAACGAAATCAAAGACCAGAAAACGCTAGAGGCTTGGCTGAAGCAACAGCAAGAAGGTGATCGACAGCTTTTTGCCGTGGCCATCGCCAGCCGCGCGGCGTTGCGGATTTTGCCACAGAGCTGTGATTGGGCGCTGAATGATGAATATGCAAAAAACAGTGATTATACACCGCGGCCATTTTTGCGCTGTAATCTGACCTCGTCAGTTGCGCATACCATGTCAACTGAAGCAATCAAGAAGGCTGCCGAGATTGCCGGAGATTTGGTTGACAGGAGTGTCTGGCCCGGTGCCACCGCCGTCGGCAACGCTGCCTACGTCGCGGCGGACGGCGCTTACGCTTACCTAAATGCTGGTAGTGCGGCTGAAGCCGCCGCCTATGCCGTGGCCGATTACGATGCTTTTGCCGCTGACCGTGAACATATGTGGAAGGCCGTTCGGATGGATTGTGTTGCTCTTGCCGCCGGAACTGCACCTGAAAACTGGCCGCTTTGGCCCGATGGCGCTGACCCGCATGTAAAAATCTGGCAAAAGGTCAAAGCGCAGTTGCAGGCAGACGGGGGGCATTGGCAATTCTGGATCGACTGGTATCAGGCCATGCTGACAGGCGCGCCGCAAAACTGGCAGATGTTGGAACAGATCGCCGGAATTGGTGACGGTTATCCGATTAGCAATGCTGATTGGGAGGCAGGGTCAGAGGTGATAAGCGGCAAGATTGCCG
>CAYYXZ010000060.1:0-9075 GCA_964475715.1 uncultured Marinosulfonomonas sp.
CGTTTGTGAGTGATCGCAATCAGCAGGGCGGTAAGCCGTGCGGGGATCCAGTTTAGCACATCATCAAAGCGTGCAGCGGCCCAGCCAAATTCACGATATTTCGGTGACATATAGCCGATCATTGAATCTGCTGTATTGATGATTTTGTAAATCAAAAGACCCGGTAGCCCCAACAGTAAAAACCAAAAGGCGGGCGCAACAATGCCGTCCGACAAATTTTCCGCCGCACTCTCAATGGCGCTGCGGGCAATGGCGCTGTCATCCATTTTGCCGGTATCACGCCCAACGATGCGGGCCACAGAAAGGCGCGCATCTTCTGTGGATAATCGCAAAGCATCGGCAACGGCCGAAACATGTTGTGTCAGGCTTTTCTGGGCCAGAAGAACGGCCGCAATTAATATCTGAATTATACCGTAATCTGGCAAGTTAGAGACTGTTATTCCAATGAAACCTGCAACCAGACATAACAAAACCACAACGGCGATCCCTTTTAATTTCCGGTGTTTGCCAGCATTGTATCTAGTGTCTGCCCAAGCCACAGCCTTGCCCATCAATATTGTGGGGTGCAAAAATCGCGACCACAGCCATTTCGGCTCGCCCAGCAAACCATCCAGCAAAAGTGCCGCCAGCAAAAACAGGGCGATAGTGCCTGAATTAGAGACGATTATTCCTTCGATATACATATCCAGAACCCGGTCTCTGTTTTGTGCATCCGGTATTTGCAAACCGTTGATTTATCTAAATCGGCCTGAATACGCTGCTGGCTTTCGGGGCTAAGGCGTTCTTTTCTTTTCGCCCCCCAGCCCGGTTGTTTTGTTTCCATCTTTGCAAAAATGCTCTGCTTTAATTCCTTACAGCCAAACCCCGCGCCGATATATGTATTTCCACCGGGTTTTAGCACGCGGTAAATTTCATCAAAACCCGCAACCAGATCACTCCAAAACATCACCGAACTTCTGGAAATCACCAGATCTATCGAATTATCCTTGAACGGCAGCTTTTCAGCAACAGCTTCAATCGCTGTGATTCTATCCGCCAACCCGGCTTCTTTGGCGTTGCGCGTTGCAATGGTTTTGCAATGGGGCGATTGATCGACGGCATAAATATGCAAATCGGTGATGCACGCCAGCGCAATGGGCAAACTGGCCGGACCACTACCAATATCGATGCATTCCCCGTCGGTAATATTGAAGCGCTCTTTGATTTGTCCAGCAATCAGCGGGTAAACTTCTGCAAAAACGTTGCGCGCCGATTTATCCATATTTTCGGCTGTCTCAACGTCTTTTGCTTTGTTGTCATAAGGATGATTATCGACCATATGCGTTTCCTTTTTGCTAGCTATACATTTCACAACAGATGCCAGCAACCGCCCCCAACATAATTGATTGCAGCGGCCCTGCTAGGCGACTATATTCATCCCAGACGAAGCCCAAGGGGCCAGAACGGTTGGCTGTGGAAAATCGACCCAAACAGGGGGTTTAAAGCAGCATCGTCGGGAGCATGTGTTCCTGTCACTGACCAGTTGGGCGGTTTGAAAGGAAATATGTCAATGAGCAAAATCGGTGTAATGATTTGTGGCCACGGGTCACGCAGCCAGGATGCGGTGGATCAATTCGCCGTCCTAGCCGAAAAATTGCCCGCAATGCTGCCCAGTGACTGGGAGGTCGATTATGGCTATCTGGAATTTGCCAACCCCGTAATCCGCGATGGGCTGGACCGGTTGCGCAATTCTGGTTGTGACCGGATACTGGCTGTTCCGGGCATGTTATTTGCAGCCATGCACAGCAAAAACGACATCCCGACAGTGCTAAACACCTACGCCCAAAAACACGATATCAACCTGACTTATGGCCGCGAATTGGGTGTGGACGCCAAAATGATCGCCGCCGCTGGCGATCGGGTGCAAGAAGCGGTTGATGCTGCCAACAAAAAGCACGGTGAATTGCCGTTAGAGCAAACCTGTCTGGTGGTTATTGGCCGCGGTGCCTCTGACCCGGATGCCAACGGGAATGTTGCCAAAATCGGCCGGATGCTTTGGGAAGGCATGGGGTTTGGCTGGTGCGAAATTGGTTATTCCGGCGTGACGTTCCCGCTGGTGCAGCCGTGTTTAGAGCACACTGCAAAGCTTGGCTATAAACGCGTCATCGTATTTCCGTATTTCCTGTTTGCCGGTATTTTGATTGACCGGATTTATGGCTTTACCGACCGCGTTGCAGCGGCAAACCCCGATATTGAATTCATCAAAGCCGGCTATCTGAATGATCATGTGAAAGTGCTTGAAACATTCGCCGAACGCATCACCGAACAGCTGGGGGAAATCCCGCCACCGACATGTGGCACTTGTAAATATCGCACGCAGGTTCTGGGGTTCGAAGACGAAGTGGGTGCCGTGCAGGAAAGCCATCACCACCACGTCGAAGGCCAAGGCGCAAATGCACCCGGCGCGACAGTTGAAACCTGTGTGCAATGTCATGATTTTTGCACGGGGGAATGCCGGCTGGATATGGATGATCACCATCACGGCCATGATCATCACCACGACCATTCACACGATCACGCGCATCCCCAATACCCTCACGCCAAACATCCGCATGGGCCGGAAAGCGCGCGTAAAAAAACCACGGGCAACGGTGCCGTATGAGACCATATGAAAAAGACCCCGCCAAAATTTACGCCGAAAGCTTTGCCACAGTGCGCCGCGAAGCGCGCCTGGATCGTTTTGACGCAGGGCTGAAATCCGTGGCAATTCGTCTAATTCATGCCTGCGGAATGGTAGAGGTTGCAGACCGCTTGGCTTTTTCAAATAATGCATTTAGCGCAGGAAGGGCCGCATTAGAGACTGGTGCGCCGATCTTATGTGATTGCGAAATGGTTGGCGCAGGAATTATCCGTCGCTATCTGCCCGCAAATAACCAAGTGCTGATAACGCTGAATAATCCATCGGTTCCAAAGCTGGCAAAAGAAATCGGCAACACACGATCGGCTGCGGCTGTTGAGCTGTGGTATGATCGGATTGAAGGCGCGATCGTGGTGATTGGAAACGCGCCAACCGCGCTGTTTCATTTGCTGGAATTACTGGACAAAGGCTGGCCAAAACCGGCACTAATCCTTGGGTTTCCGGTAGGTTTTGTTGGCGCAGCCGAAAGCAAAGCCGAACTTGTCAGCAATGCACGAAACTGCGAATTTATCGCCTTGCGCGGACGTCGAGGGGGGTCGGCCATGGCCTCGGCCGCCGTAAATGCCTTGGCCGCAGGGCTGCCCGAGGAAAAATGATGCAAGCATGGTTACATATCGTTGGTATTGGCGAGGACGGAATTGACGGATTAAACCCCGCCACCCGCGCTGTTGTTGAAGCTGCCGAGGTTCTGATTGGCGGTGATCGTCATCATGCTTTGGCGCAGAAAATCGGGGCAAAACGCATCAGTTGGCCATCGCCGTTTGATGCGCTGATTGAAGAATTGGCCAAACTGCGCGGCAAACGCGTTGTGGTTTTGGCATCGGGTGATCCGCTCTGGTATTCGGTCGGCACTAAAATCGGCGACAAAATTGACCCGTCCGAAATCACCTATCACCCTCAGGTCGGCGCCTTCCAATTGGCGGCCGCGCGGATGGGCTGGTCTATGGCTGATCTGGAAACCCTGACAGTTCACGGACGCCCGGTTGAGCAGATGATTGCCTTTATTCAGCCGGATCAGAGACTGATTATTCTGACAACCGGCGCTGAAACACCGTCACAGATTGCGGCATTTCTAACGGCACGGGGCTTTGGCAAAAGCCGGATGACAGTGCTGGCAAATATGGGCGGCAAGAACGAGTCGCGCTTTGATGGTTTGGCCCAAAACTGGAGCCACGAAGTGCCGCCATTCAACACCTTGGCCGTTGATTGTGTCGCCGCGACCGATGCCGCCCTTTTGCCGCGGGTTCCCGGGTTGGCGGATGATTTATTCCAGCACGATGGCACCATGACAAAACAAGAGGTCCGTGCCGTAACCTTGGCCAAACTAATGCCAATGCGCGGTGCTTTGCTGTGGGATATCGGCACTGGATGTGGCTCTATTGCAGTGGAATGGATGCGCGCTGCCCGATATGCCCGTGCAATCGGGATAGAGCCGCGTGCGGACCGGCGGGCGATGGCGGCGGCCAATGCGCTGGCCTTAGGGGTGCCAAAACTGGAGCTGGTTCAGGGCACGGCACCGGATGCATTAAATGGCTTGCCCGCCCCTGACGCAATCTTTATTGGCGGCGGATTAAGTCGCGAAGCCTTTGAGGCGGCATGGTCCAAACTGCGTCCTCTGGGCCGGTTGGTGGTAAATACAGTTACGCTTGAAAGCGAAGCCATCTTACATGAATTGCAGCGTCAATACGGTGGCGACCTGGTTAAACTGCAAATCAGCCGATCCGATAAAATTGGCAAATTAACCGGTTGGAAACCTTTGCGCCCCGTCACCCAATGGAGCCTGATTAAACGATGAGCGGCACACTTTATGGAATTGGTCTGGGTCCGGGCGACAGCGAACTTATGACGCTAAAGGCCGTGCGGCTGATCAAATCGGCAAAAGTTGTAGCGTATCCGTCATTGATGGGTGGCGATAGTTTTGCGCGTTTCATTGCCGCGCAGTATATTGACAAAAATGCCCGTGAAATTCGTATTGATATTCCAATGACCACCGCGCGCGAACCGGCACAAACCGCCTATGACAAAGCTGCGAATGAGATTGCGCTGATTTTATCAGGGGGCGATGATGTTGTAGTCCTCTGTGAGGGCGACCCGTTTTTCTATGGCTCATTCATGTATCTTTATGCGCGCCTGTCCAAACGATTCACAACCGAAATTGTGCCCGGAGTAACGTCAATGACCGCAAGTGCGGCAGCGCTAGGCTTGCCTTTGGCCGCGCGAAACGAGGTTTTAAGCGTGATTCCCGGCCCGTTAGAGACTGATTTACTAAAATCCCGGATCAAATCCGCAGACAGTTTAGTCATAATAAAGGTCGGGCGGCATTTAGAACGAATTCGCGCTGCCATCAAAGAGCTGGGGCTGCTTGACCATGCCGTTTACATCGAGCGCGCCACTTTGGCGACCGAGCGAAAACTGCCCTTAAAAGACGCGCCGGATAAAGCGCCATATTTTTCAATGATTTTGCTAATAAAAGGGGCCGATCCATGGCTGTAAAACCTGTTGTTCTGTGCCTGTCACGATCAGGCGAAACTGTGGCGCATAAATTGGCCCAAGCGCTGGGCACCCAAATGCACGGCCGCAAGGGGCGTGTTGAAAAAGCCGATGCGTGGTTCCTCGACACGCTGGAACACATCCGCAGTTTATTTGCATCCGGCACGCCAATTATCGGGGTTTGCGCGGCCGGGATTTTGATCCGTGCCGTTGCGCCATTTCTGACGGATAAACGCTGTGAGCCGCCTGTGCTGGCGATATCGGATGACGGGGCGGCCGTGGTGCCATTATTGGGTGGGCATCGCGGTGCAAATCAGCTGGCAAAGCAGATTTCTGAAATAACCGGCACAATTGCGGCCATCACGACGGCTGGCGATGTTACGCTCGGCTTTGCTTTGGATGATCCGCCTGCAGGTTACCGGCTGGCAAATCCCGAACACGCCAAATCGGTCATGGCCGCAATATTGGCAGGCGAGGGCGTGCGGGTTACCGGCGAGGCCATATTTGATATCGCCTCCACTGAAGACGGCACAGTCGAGATTTGCGTGACAGAAAAACCCAAACAAGGCACTGAAACCTGTCTGGTTTATCACCCGCAACGGTTTGCCTTGGGATTGGGCTGCGCGCGGGGTGGCGAGCCTAAAGAATTGTGGGATCTGGTTGTGAAATCCCTAAATGACGCAGGCATTGCCAAAGGCGCGATCGCATCGGTGAATTCGCTGGATTTAAAAGCTGACGAGCCGGCGATGATCGAAGTTGCAAAACGTCTCGATGTGCCGTTTCGCCTGTTCAGCGCGGATGAGCTTGAGGCAAAGCTGGACCGTTTGGCCAACCCTTCAAAAGTGGTCTTTGCCGAAGTCGGTTGCCACGGTGTTTCAGAAGCAGCGGCCTTGGCGGCATCGGATGATAGTGCCGTATTGGTGATTGAAAAACAGAAAACAGCCAACTGCACTTGTGCCGTTTCGCGCACGTTAGAGCCTGTTTTGAGCTTAAAAGGCCGATCTCGTGGCAAGTTGTCGATTGTCGGTATCGGCCCGGGGCAGCACAGTTGGCGCACGCCAGAGGCCAGTCAACTGATTGCCCAAGCCGAAGAATTGGTGGGTTATGGGCTTTATATTGATTTGCTGGGGCCTTTGGCCGTCGGCAAACCCCGCACAGATTTTCCGCTGGGCGGTGAAGAAGATCGCTGCCGTTACGCGCTTGAGCAGGCCGCAACGGGCAAAAATATTGCCTTGATTTGTTCCGGTGATGCGGGGATTTACGCGATGGGATCTTTGGTGTTTGAGTTGTTGGACCGTAGCGCCGATGCCTGTGGTGTTTCCGACGCTGCACGACGAATCGAGGTGATTTCAGCACCCGGAGTTTCCGCCCTGCAAGGTGCCGCCGCGCGTGCTGGCGCCCCGTTGGGCCATGATTTTTGCGCGATTTCGCTGTCCGATCTTTTGACCCCGCGTGAGGATATTATCAAACGTCTTCAGGCCGCCGCCGAGGGTGATTTTGTGATCGCTTTTTACAATCCGGTTTCCAAACGCAGACGCACCCTGTTGGCCGAAGCGCGCGATATTTTGCTGCAACACCGCCCCGCCGATACGCCCGTAATGCTGGCCAGCTCACTAGGGCGGCCCGAAGAAAATATCCGCTATCGAAAACTGTCAGAGCTGGAAGTTGACGAGGTCGATATGCTGACTGTTGTTTTGGTTGGATCGTCACATTCAAGACTGGCCAAACTTGGCGAGGGCCCGCGCATGTTTACCCCGCGTGGCTATGCCCGAAAAATGGCTTTGGCGCAAAATCAGTTAAACGATTAAATCATAAAGCCGATGGACCAACGGCTGGGCAAATGGGCGCCAGCCTCAAACCCAGTCAAAAAAACCTTCGCCGGCCCGCGCGCGCAAACGATTGGCAACATCTTGACCCAACGCAGCCGCGTCTTCAATCGCCGCTGTGCCTTCATCTGCCAGATTTTCAGAACCATCCGGCTTTAAAATTTCACCGCGCAAATAAATCAAGCCATCCTTTAGCACCGCCAACCCGCCAATCGGCGTTTCGCACGACCCATCAAGAGCGGCTAAAAATGCACGCTCCGCCGCCAGTCTTTGGCCGGTTTCAACATCATGGATCGCTGCCAGCATATCGGCCACGCGCGTATCATCCAGACGCCGCTCGATGCCAATCGTGCCTTGGGCCACGGCGGGCAACATTTCGTCAACCTCAACAGCTGAACTTGCCACATCGGAGCGCCCCAGACGGTTAAGCCCGGCCATGGCCAAAAACGTAGCATCCGCCACGCCATCAGCCAGTTTTTTCAACCGCGTCTGCACATTGCCGCGAAATTCAACCACCCGCAAATCCGGCCGGATATTTAGCAATTGAGCGCGCCTGCGTAAACTGGATGTGCCGACAGTCGCGCCTTGGGCCAAATCGGCCAGCCGCTTGACCTTGGGCGAGACAAACGCATCACGCACATCTTCGCGCGACAGGTAGGTATCGAGTATCAATCCGGCCGGTTGATCCACCGGCATATCTTTCATCGAATGCACGGCAATATCAATCGCACCCGACAGCATGTCTTCCTCGATTTCCTTGGTGAACAACCCCTTGCCGCCGATATCTTTTAGCGGACGGTCCTGAATTTTATCGCCGGTGGTTATGATCACCACAATTTCAAACGCATCATCGGGCAGATCAAAAGCTGCCGCCAGACGTTGTCGGGTTTCATAGGCCTGCGCCAGCGCCAAAGGCGATCCGCGCGTGCCAATTTTCAAGGGTGTTGCGGGGGTTGGTAAATTTTGTATCATAGCCCTTTCTTAGTCAGCTAAATGGCGTCTGACAATGTAAAACCTGCATATGACGCTTGACATCGGGCCGCCAGAACGAGACTTGATAAAGCAGCAAACAAGCAAGGATCTGATCATGGCCAGTCAAAAGAAAATTCTGCGCGCTTTAGCCGGCGAAACACTGGATACGCCGCCCGTCTGGATGATGCGCCAAGCCGGGCGTTATTTGCCCGAATATCGTGCCACGCGCGCCCAGGCTGGTGATTTTTTATCGCTGTGCTACAACCCCGATCTGGCGACCGAAGTTACCTTGCAACCGATCCGGCGCTATGGCTTTGATGCCGCGATTATGTTTGCCGATATTTTGCTGGTGCCACAGGGGTTGGGTGCGGATGTGTGGTTTGTCACCGGCGAAGGCCCGCGCCTTTCAACCATCACCACCCCGGCCGAAGCCGCCGCGCTAAAACCGGCGGATGCCATTCACGATAAACTGGCGCCAATTTACGAAACCCTGCGGATTTTGTCGCGTGAATTGCCGCCCGAAACCACCCTGATCGGATTTGCCGGCGCGCCATGGACCGTGGCCACCTACATGATTGCCGGGCGCGGCACACCGGATCAGGCACCCGCACATAAATTAAAAGATACCGATCGGGCCACATTTGAAATTGTGCTGGACCGGATTACGGATGCTACAATTCAATATCTGCTAAAACAAATCGAGGCAGGGGCCGAAGTGATCAAGCTGTTTGACAGCTGGGCCGGATCATTGAAGGGCGATGATTTCAATAAATACGCGCTTGCCCCTACCTTAAAAATTATCACCGCGCTCAAGGCCAAATACCCCGACGTGCCCGTCATTGCATTCCCGCGCGAGGCAGGTCCGGCTTATGAAGGCTTTGCCAAAACGGTGGGCGCTGATTGTCTGGCGCTCGACACCAAGGTTGACCTGAAATGGGCCGCGGATGTGTTGCAAAAAGATGGCTGCGTGCAGGGAAATCTAGACCCTAAACTGCTGGCTGAAGGCGGTGCGCGTTTGGTTAGCGAAACCAAGCGCATCGTTTCGGCGCTGTCAGCAGGCCCGCATATTTTCAATCTTGGTCATGGTATCACGCCGGATGCGGACCCTGA
>CAYYXZ010000061.1:0-8852 GCA_964475715.1 uncultured Marinosulfonomonas sp.
TGACCGATCAACGCCCGCCGCATTGGTAACCCCCGCCCGCTGCGATCAACCGGCGATCAACCGGCGGGGATATTTTATTTTAGAAGCTTAGAACTCGCGTGTTTGGTGCGATAATGCGCGCAGCCATCACACCGGGCTTGGCGGCCGTAACACCGTCGATCAAGATCGAGGCATCGGCATTTTTGCCGGGCAGATAAATTGCGCAAACTTCAACCGTGGTGCCTTGTTTTTCCATCAGGATTTTCATCAGACCCTGTGGGCTCATCTTTTTGGGCGGCTGTGGGGCTGTAGCGGATTCTGGTGCGTCTTTTAGCGCGATGTCAGCCGCAGGACCGCAAAGCAAAATATGGGTATTTGCGCCAGCTTTGGCTGCGTTCAAGGTTAATACCATCCCCATCAGTTGGCTCTGGGCCTCGGATGCGGTCACAATGGTTACCAGTTTGGTGGTTTCTTCCGCTTGGGCAGAACCCGCAAAGGCAACGGCGGCGGACAGGGCAAGCATTTTAACGGATTTCAACATTTAATTTCTCCTGATTTCATTTTTTCGAAAGGCATCCAGAATGGAGTAAATCCATCTTTGGCTCTCACATGCTGATATATGCAGGATTGAATGTGTCCACCACGGTCAAATTGTCGCAGCCGTGGGTTTATTTATATTGACGGCGATAATCTGCTTGGATTGGCAGCCAGCACGGCCCCTGCCCGCTAACATTCCTCTACCGTAATCACCCCGCCAAGGCTTTTGATCGCCCCCTTGATCTGTGGATTTATCGGATAATCCTTGGGCAGCAAAATCTCGACCTCGCCGGGCAAATCTGCGTTGGTCAGGCAAAAAACCACCGGCCCGCCACTGCGTGAATTGCCGTCTTTTACAGCCCGATCCAGCACCGATGAAACCGAAGAAACCGCCGCCTCGGTCTCGACAAACACCTTTAGTCCCATCGATCCGGCCTGCGCCGCCACCCCATCAACCCCCTGCACGGCGCGGGCCAATAATTTCAGCTGCCCACCCTCGGTAGTGGCCTCGACGGTCAGCACAACATTGTTGCCGGCCTCCAGTAAATCGCGCGCGGCCTCCAAGGTGTCGGAAAATACCGTGACCTCATAAATCCCTGTTGGATCAGACAGTTGCACAAAAGCAAAGCGATTTCCGCGCGCTGATTTCCGCTCTTGTTTGCCCGATACAGCCCCGCATATTTTCACCACACAAGCGCCAAATTCGGCTTTGCGCTCAAGCGCGCTCAGGGTGATCACGCCTTGGCGTTTTAGCGCAGCCATGTAATCATCCAGCGGATGCCCCGACAGATAAAACCCAACCGCCTTATGCTCCTCGGAGAGGCGCTCATTGGGCAGCCAATCCTCAACCCCGCTCAGGCGCGGCTCGGGCAGATCATCGCCAGACTCGCCAAACAGCGAAACCTGATTTGAGGCGCGCTGCTCGTGAATGGCGGCCGAATAAGACACCAGCGATTCCAGCGAATGAAACACCCGCGCCCGGTTTCGATCCAGCACATCAAAAGCACCTGCGCGGGCCAACATTTCCAGCGGGCGTTTGCCAACCCGCTTCATTTCAACCCGGCGGGCAAAATCAAACAAAGTGGCAAAATCCTTGTCGGCGCGCGCCGCCACAATCATGCGCATGGCCTCGACGCCGACGTTTTTCAAACCGCCCAAACCGTAAACCACCTTGCCATCATCCACCGTGAATGTGGCATCTGAGGCATTCACGCAAGGCAGCACAATTTCCAGCCCCAACCCTTTGATAATTTCTTCTTTGTAAACGCCCAATTTGTCGGTCAAATGAATATCGCAATTCATCACGCCTGCCATAAATTCGACCGGATAATTGGCCTTCAGATAACCGGTTTGATACGAAACCACAGCATAGGCCGCGGCGTGGGATTTGTTAAAACCGTAATTGGCAAATTTTTCCAGCAGATCAAAAACCTCGCTGGCTTTTTTCTGGGAAACGCCATTTTCCATCGCGCCAGCCTCAAATTTTGGCCGCTCCTTGGCCATTTCCTCGGCAATTTTTTTACCCATGGCACGGCGCAACAAATCGGCCCCGCCAAGACTGTAGCCCGCCATAACCTGCGCGATTTGCATCACCTGTTCTTGGTAAACGATGATGCCTTGGGTTTCTTCCAGCAGATGGTCGATCAACGGATGCACGGATTCGCGCTCTTTTTTGCCGTTTTTCACCTCGCAATAGGTCGGAATATTCTCCATCGGGCCGGGCCGGTAAAGCGCCACCAGCGCCACGATATCCTCGATACAGGTGGGTTTCATCCGCTTTAGCGCGTCCATCATGCCGCTGGATTCCACCTGAAACACGGCCACGGTTTTGGCGCTGGCGTATAATTTATAGGTCTTTTCATCGTCCAGCGGGATCTGCCCGATATCAATATCCACGCTGCGAAGTTTTAACAAATCCAGCGCGTTCTGAATCACAGTCAAGGTTTTCAGGCCCAGAAAATCAAACTTTACCAGACCGGCCTGCTCGACCCATTTCATGTTGAATTGGGTGGCGGGCATGTCAGAGCGCGGGTCTTGGTAAAGCGGCACCAATTCGTCAATCGGCCGATCACCAATCACAATTCCCGCGGCATGGGTCGAGGCATTTCGCAGCAGCCCTTCAACCTGCTGGCCGTAATTCAGCAGCCGCTTGACCACGTCTTCGGCCGCGGCCATTTCGCGAAGGCGCGGCTCGTCGGCCAAGGCTTTTTCAATCGAAACCGGCTTGACGCCTTCCACCGGAATCAGCTTGGAAATCCGGTCAACCTGACCATAAGGCATCTGCAAAACCCGACCAATATCGCGCACAGCGGCCTTGGAAAGCAGCGCCCCAAAGGTGATGATTTGCCCGACCCGGTCACGGCCATATTTTTCCTGCACGTAATGGATCACTTCTTCGCGCCGGTTCATGCAAAAATCAATGTCAAAATCGGGCATCGAAACCCGTTCGGGGTTCAAAAACCGCTCAAACAACAGCCCGTATCGCAGCGGGTCAAGATCGGTGATCAGCAACGAATAAGCCACCAGCGAGCCGGCACCCGAGCCACGCCCCGGACCCACCGGAATGTTGTTATCCTTGGCGTATTTGATGAAATCGGCCACAATCAGGAAATAACCGGGAAAGCCCATGCCTTCGATAATTCCCAGCTCGAAATCCAGTCGGTCTTCGTATTCTTTGACCTCGGCGGCATGCACAATAGTCGCCAATCGCGCCTTCAAACCTTCTTGGGCCAAGCGGCGCAGCTCCACCACTTCGTCATCGGCAAATTTGGGCAAGATCGGGTCGCGCCGGTAGCTGGCAAAGGCACAGCGGCGCGCAATTTCAACCGTGTTGGAGACCGCTTCGGGCAGGTCGGCAAACAGGGCCACCATTTCTTGCTGGGATTTGAAATAATGCTGCGGAGTCAGGCGGCGACGCGGCGCTTGTTGGTCCACATAAGCCCCCTCGGAAATGCACAATAAGGCGTCATGGGCCTCGTAGATTTCAGGCTTGGGAAAGTAGACATCATTGGTGGCAACCAGCGGCAAATCCAGCCCGTAAGCCATTTCGACAAAACCCTGCTCGGTGGCGCGCTCGGCCTCGGTGCATTGCCCGCCTTCGCCCGGATGTCGTTGTAATTCCACATATAAACGATCGGGATAAATCGAGGCCAAACGTTGCATTAACGCCTGTGCCTTGGCCGTTTGGGCGGTTTGCAACAGTTTTCCAACCGGCCCGTCCGGCCCGCCCGACAAACAAATAATCCCCTCGCAATATTGCGCCATCTGCTCCAGCGTAACCTGTGGCAACTGATCGTGGTTATCCAGATAAAGACAGGAATTCAGCTTCATCAGATTTTCATAACCGCGCTCATTCTGGGCCAAAAACACCATCGCAGCGGGCGCGCGTGCCTTGCCATCTGGCCGGGCCGGATCATAGGCCACATCGATCTGGCAACCGACGATCGGCTGCACGCCTTGATCCAGTAACGTGACCGAAAATTCAAGCGCTGCGAACATGTTGTTGCTGTCGGTCAAGGCCACCGCAGGCATCTTGTTGGCCGCGCACATGGCGGCCAGTTTTTTCACCGGCACAGCCCCCTCAAGCAAGGAATATTGTGAATGCAGGCGCAGGTGGATGAACTTTGGATCACTCATTCAAGTTAAATAGCCCACAGAGCGCCCCTTTGAAAAGCCCCAAGCCACCGCGCCTGCCAAAAGAATTGACCCGCCCGCCAAAATCGGTAATTCATACGCGAAAACCCCAACGCTTCGAGGCCCAAAATGACAAACACCGAAATCCAAACCCGTCTGCGCGTTATGAACTGGAATATCTGGTGGCAATTTGGCCCGTGGCAGGAACGCGCACCGGCAATTTTGGCGACGCTCAAAGCGGCCGATGCCGATGTTATCGCGCTGCAAGAGGTTTGGGATGATGACCGCCGAAATTTTGCCAAAGAGCTGGCCGAGGATCTGGGTTATCATTACGCCTATGCCCCCGGTGCCAAAATGAACGGCACTTATATGGGCAACGCAATTTTGTCGCGCTGGCCGATTGTTAACCATGATATCGCCCCGCTTTATGGCGAGGATGACATTGACGAAAACCGGGTTGCAATTTTTGCCGAAATTGACGGGCCACGCGGCCGCATACCCGTGTTTTGCACGCATCTAAACTGGCAACAACATCAAAGCCATATCCGGCAAAAACAGGTGATTGATCTGTGCCAATTTATTAACCGCAAACGCCATGAAAACCAGTATTGGAAATTTCCGCCTGTTCTGTGTGGCGATTTCAATGCCGATTTCATTTCCGAGGAAATTCGTATGCTGACGGGCCAAACCACCTGCCCTGACGGAAATCTGGTGTTTCATGATGCCTGGACATTTGCCAACTCCGAAAAGGTGGGGTTTACCTGGAATAACATCAACCCGTATGTGCCCGAAACCTATGAGCCGAACCGCCGGCTTGATTATATTTTCACCGGTTTTGCCATGGGGCGCGGGGCCGGAAATGTCGTGAGCTGCCAAATTGTCGGCGATAAAGCTGTGGACGGGGTTTGGCCCAGCGACCATTTCGCGCTGCTGGCCGAGCTGCGATATTAGCGCGCAAATCTGGTGCCTTAAATAAATATTGCTTTATGCGCTCTTTTGGGTTTCTCTTGAAAGCATAAAGTGCAGCCCCGTTTTACGTCGCATCGGGCGGGCCTGCGAAATGTTGAATATAACAGAACGCGGCACGGAAAATATAATGCCAGAAATCGTGTTTCTTCTAAACGGAGAACGCATGCAGATTTCCAGCGAACCTGCCACGGTCACGCGCACGGTGCTGGACTGGCTGCGCGAAACCAGATTATTGACCGGCACCAAAGAAGGCTGCAACGAGGGCGATTGCGGGGCCTGCACTGTGATGGTCACCGATGAAAACGGCGCCAAAGCATTGAATGCCTGCATCCTGTTGCTGCCCCAATTGCACGGCAAAGCGTTGCGCACAATCGAGGGCATGGCAGGGCCGGATGGTTTGGCCCATCCGGTGCAGGATGCGATGGTGGCGCATCACGGATCCCAATGCGGGTTTTGCACGCCGGGCATTGTGGTGTCACTGGCCACGGCGCATTTGAACGGGGCCACAAACCACGACCAGCAACTGGCGGGAAATCTGTGCCGCTGCACGGGTTATGCGCCGATCATTCGTGCGGCGCAGGCGGCGCAAGGCGCGGATGTGCCCGACTGGATGCATGATGATTTAAAGGCTTTGAAGGGCGTATCGGCGTTGGCACCCGCCTATATTGCTGACAGCACGGATGATTTGGCCGCGTGGTATCTGGACAACCCGGATGCCACCTTGATTGGCGGGGCAACGGATGTTGGTTTATGGTTGACCAAACGGTTGCTGGATTTACCCAAGGTCGCGTTTTTAAGCGGCATAAAAGAGCTGAAACAGATCAAAATTACCGGTAATGAAATTCGATTTGGCGCAGGTGTGACGATCACCGATCTTGAGCAATTAATGCAAGATCACCACCCGTCATTTGCCGCGATGCTGCGGCGTTTTGCCTCGACCCAGATCCGCAATGCCGCCACGATTGGCGGCAATATCGCCAACGGATCGCCGATTGGCGACGGGCCGCCTGCGCTGATGGCTTTGGGGGCGGTTTTGCATTTGCGGCGCGGGTCGCAAACCCGCGAACTGGCGCTTGAGGATTTCTTCATCGAATACGGCAAGCAAAATCGCAAACCGGGCGAATTTATCGAAGCCATCAGCATTGCCAAACAGGCTGATAATTTGCGGTGTTATAAACTGTCCAAACGCTTTGATCAGGATATTTCTGCGGTTTGTGGCTGTTTTAATATTGTGGTTGAGGCCGGAAAAATAACGGCGGCACGCATTGCCTTTGGCGGCATGGCGGGCACACCCCAGCGCGCCCGACACGTGGAAACAGCGCTGATTGGCCAGCGCTGGACGATGCAAACAATCACGGCCGCCAGTAAGGAATTTGCGTCGGATTATACGCCAATGTCGGACATGCGGGCCTCGGCGGGGTATCGGCTGCAAGCGGCCCAAAACATGCTGCTGCGCTGTTTTTACGACAGCCAAGGCGTGCCGACAAACGTGCTGGAGGTGGCGCCATGAGCGTTGGAAAAGCAATGCCTCACGATAGCGCCCCGCTGCATGTCAGCGGTCAGGCGCGTTATATTGACGACATCCCGACGCCGGCCAATTGCCTGCATCTGGCCTTTGGTCTGTCCACGGTGGCGCATGGCGATATTACGTCGCTAGACCTTGCTGAAGTGCGCGCAGCCGATGGGGTTTTTGCCGTGCTGACGGCCGCTGATTTGCACCATGATTGCGATGTCTCGCCCGCCGCCCATGACGAGCCGTTATTGGCGACGGGCAGCGTGCATTATGTTGGCCAAGCGGTGTTTTTGGTGGTTGCAAACAGCCATCTGGCCGCGCGCAAGGCCGCGCGTTTGGGCCGGATTGAATATGCTGAAAAACCTGCGGTGTTGACGATTGATCAGGCGTTGGCCGCCGACAGCCGTTTTGAGGACGGGCCGGTGATTTGGGCGGCCGGGGCGGCGCAAATGGCGATACAAAATGCGCCGCACAGTTTGGCGGGCAGCATTGAAATTGGCGGGCAGGAGCATTTTTATCTGGAGGGTCAGGCCGCGCTGGTATTTCCCCAAGAAGGTGGCGATATGCTGGTGCATTCCTCGACCCAGCACCCCAGCGAAATCCAGCATAAAGTAGCGCATTCGCTGGGTTTGGCGATGAATGCGGTGCGGGTTGAAACCCGGCGCATGGGCGGGGGATTTGGCGGCAAGGAAAGTCAGGGAAATGCGCTGGCGGTGGCCTGTGCGGTGGTGGCAAGCCGGACGGGCCGGCCGTGCAAGATGCGCTATGATCGTGATGACGATATGATAATTACCGGTAAACGCCATGATTTTCGGATTGAATACAACGTTGGTTATGATGATGCAGGCAAAATATGCGGCATTGATTTTAGCCATCTGGTGCGCTGTGGCTGGTCTCAGGATTTAAGCCTGCCGGTGTGTGACCGCGCCATGCTGCATGCCGATAATGCCTATCATTTGCCCGATATCAAGATTACCAGCCACCGTCTTCGCACCAACACCCAATCGGCCACCGCGTATCGTGGTTTTGGTGGCCCGCAAGGAATTGTCGGGATTGAACGGGTGATGGATCATGTTGCCGCTGCGCTTGGGCTTGATCCGCTGGTTGTGCGCCAAAAGAATTTTTATGCGCTCCGCGCGGGAGGTATTTTGGAAAAGAAGAAAGGGGCTGTGGATCAGAGCACGCCTTATGGTCAGCAGATCGAGGATTTTGTGCTGCATGAGCTGGTGGATGAATTGGTGGGGAATTCGGATTATCAGGCCCGGCGCGGCGCGATTGAATTGTGGAACCAAAACAGCGCGGTTTTAAAAAAAGGCATCGCTTTGACGCCGGTGAAATTTGGCATCAGTTTTACCCTGACGCATCTTAATCAGGCCGGTGCTTTGGTGCATATTTATCAGGATGGATCGATCCATCTAAACCATGGCGGCACCGAAATGGGGCAAGGGCTGTTTCAAAAGGTGGCGCAGGTGGCAGGGGCGGTGTTTGGTGTCGGGATGGATGTGATCAAAATCACCGCAACCGACACAGCCAAGGTGCCCAATACTTCGGCGACAGCGGCCTCGAGCGGATCGGATTTGAACGGCATGGCGGTCAAGGCGGCCTGCGAAACATTGCGGGGCCGGATTGCTGCGTTTTTGGCCGATCAGCAGGGCAAAAAGATCAGCGATGTGGTGTTTGAGGCCGGAATGGTCAATGTGGGGCGTCGGCAGTTTTCTTTTGCCCGCGCTGCCCAGCTGGCTTACGAGGGCCGCGTCAGTCTGTCGGCGACCGGTTTTTACAAGACCCCGAAAATTCAGTGGGACCGGGTTCGGGGGCGCGGCCGGCCGTTTTTGTATTTTGCCTATGGCGCGGCCGTAACCGAGGTGGTGATTGACACTCTGAGCGGCGAAAACCGGATTTTGCGGGCCGATATTTTGCACGATGCGGGCAGGTCTCTGAACCCTGATCTGGATATCGGGCAGGTTGAGGGCGCTTATGTTCAGGGCGCTGGATGGCTGACGATGGAGGAGCTGATCTGGGACAATCAGGGCCGTTTGGCCACCCACGCCCCATCGACTTACAAAATTCCGGCCTGCTCGGACCGCCCGCAAATTTTCAATGTGGCCCTGTGGAATAACGAAAACCGCGAGGATACGATTTACCGCTCGAAAGCTGTGGGCGAGCCGCCTTTTGTGCACGGTGTTTCGGCGCTGATGGCGTTATCGGATGCGGTGGCGGC
>CAYYXZ010000062.1:0-6163 GCA_964475715.1 uncultured Marinosulfonomonas sp.
ACTGTTTGCGATAAAACGCATGGCGCCCCTGCCAAATGGGGGCGCCGTGTATTGCTTCTAACGTTTAGATTTACTAAAGCATCCGAGGATGCCACACTTGGTCAGACACACTTGGGCTGGGTTCTGACTAAAATTAAATACAAATTGTTTTAAACTGGAGTTTTTTGTTGCTAAAACGTGTCCATTTCCCAACCTCGTATTTACCGTATCTGCTGGTTGCTCCGCAGATTATTGTCACGCTGATATTTTTTATCTGGCCTGCATCCCAAGCGATATATCAATCCTTGTTAATTCAGGATGCCTTTGGCTTAAGAACCGAATTTGTCTGGTTTGAAAATTTTGAAGTCCTGTTTTCCGACAGCCAGTATTTTGATTCATTCCGGCGCACGATTCTGTTTTCCAGCCTTGTTGCGCTGATTTCAATGTCGATGGCGCTGGTGTTGGCCGGGTTTGCCGACCGGGTTGTGCGCGGGGCGATGATGTACCGCACCCTGCTAATCTGGCCCTACGCGGTGGCGCCGGTTTTGGCGGGCGCGCTTTGGGTGTTTATGTTTAACCCGACGCTTGGAATTGTTTCGTATTTTCTGGAAATGGTCGGCGTTGACTGGAACCACCACCTGAACGGAGATCAAGCCATGGCGCTGGTGATCATGGCCGCAGCCTGGAAACAGGTGGCCTATAATTTCCTGTTTTATCTGGCCGCCATGCAATCCATCCCCAAATCCGTAATCGAGGCGGCCGCGATTGACGGAGCGGGACCGTTAAAACGTTTCGTGACAATTGTCTTGCCGCTGATTTCACCCACAACCTTTTTCCTGATTGTGATAAACATGGTTTATGCGTTCTTTGACACTTTCGGCATTATCCACGCGATCACGCAGGGCGGGCCGGCAGGCTCCACCAATATTCTGGTTTACAAGGTATTTAGTGACGGATTCATCGGCCTTGATCTGGGTGGCTCGGCCGCGCAATCGGTGATTTTGATGGTGATGGTCATTGCAATGACGGTGGTTCAGTTCCGTTATGTCGAACGCAAGGTGGAGTATTGAAATGATAGAAAACCGCCCCCTTTTAAACCTGATAACCCATCTGATTTTGATAGTGGGTGTCGTGGCGATTGCCTTTCCAATCTGGATCACGTTCGTTGCCGCCAGCCACGATGGGCTGCGCATGACACAAGTGCCATTGCCGCTGTTGCCGGGTGATCAATTCTGGATAAACATGAATGAGGCGCTGTTCGGATCCGGCTTGCCCGGAAGCGGTGACGGGGTGCCGGTTTGGCGGATGATGGCCAATTCACTGGTGATGGCGTTAACGATTGCGTTCGGTAAAATTTCCATATCGCTGCTGTCGGCCTTTGCGATTGTGTATTTCAAATTCCCGTTTCGGATGGGGTTTTTCTGGATGATATTTATCACCCTGATGTTGCCGGTCGAAGTGCGGATTTTACCGACCTTCGAAGTGGTGGCACAGTTGGGGATGCTGAACAGTTATTGGGGCTTGTCAATTCCGCTGATCGCTTCGGCCACGGCCACATTTTTGTTTCGCCAGATGTTCTTGACCATCCCCGACGAAATGCTTGAATCCGCCCGCATCGACGGGGCCGGCCCAATGCGTTTTTTCTGGGATATTTTGCTGCCGCTGTCGCGCACCAGCATCGCGGCGCTGTTTGTGATTTTGTTCATTTACGGCTGGAACCAATACCTGTGGCCGCTGCTGATTACCACTGATCGCGATATGACCACGGTTGTGATGAGCATCAAACAAATGCTTGAAACGGCCGAGCAGGCTCCGGTCTGGAATATCATTATGATGACGGCCCTGTTGGCCATGACGCCGCCGATTTTGGTGGTGATCTTTATGCAAAAGCTCTTTGTCAAAGGGCTGACGGAAACGGATAAGTAGGATTTAGGAAATGGCAAAAATTAAACTGGAAAACCTGCTGAAATCTTACGGCGACGTTGAGGTTTTGCACGGGGTAAGCGGTGAAATTATGGACGGCGAGCTGGTGGTTATCGTTGGCCCGTCGGGTTGCGGTAAATCGACTTTGCTGCGGATGGTGGCGGGGCTGGAATCTGTGACCGGAGGCGAGATTTTTATTGGCGACAAGATGGTCAATAAACTGGAGCCGGCTGACCGTGATATTGCCATGGTTTTCCAGAATTACGCGCTTTATCCGCATATGACGGTCTATCAAAATATGGCTTACGGCTTGAAAATTCGTGGCATTGCAAAAGCCGAAATCAAGCGCCGCGTCGAGGAAGCGGCCGACATTCTGGAAATCCGCGATTACCTGCCACGCAAGCCCCGCGCCTTATCGGGCGGTCAACGCCAAAGGGTGGCGATGGGGCGCGCGATTGTGCGCGAACCTTCGGTATTTTTATTTGATGAACCGCTGTCAAATCTGGATGCCAAATTGCGGGTTCAGATGCGGCTGGAAATTCGAAAATTGCAGCAACGTCTTGGAGTCACGGCAATTTATGTCACCCACGATCAGGTCGAAGCGATGACATTGGGTGATCGTTTGATGGTTTTAAGTGATGGTTACGTTGAGCAATTCGGCAGCCCGATTGAGCTATACCAACGGCCTGCCACGATTTTTGTTGCCGGTTTTATTGGCAGCCCCGCAATGAATTTTCTGACGGCTGAAGTAGACGGCTCGGGCCTTGCAACACTGGAAAACGGCGCGCAATTATCCGGGGCTGTGGGACGCGGCAAGCTTACAATCGGAGTGCGCCCCGAACATCTGCTGGCAGATCCCGATGGGCCGCTGAAAATCAAAATCCTCATGCAGGAACAGCTGGGCGCGAACACGTTGATCCACGGCATTTTAGAAGGGAGCGAAAGTGAAATGGTCGTCAGCCTGCCCGGCATTCAGCGGCTGGAAAACGGGACCGTCATGTCATTTTCAGCGGCAGACGGCGCGCTGCATTCCTTCGATCCTGCCACGAGTCAAAGAATTGGCGATTAAAGCAATTTTCATCTAACCTGTTTTACCGCGATCAACCGTAACGGCCCAAAAGCCAACTAAACCCAAAAAATTTACCATTCGTAAACCAATTTTGCGTTAACCATTAATCAATTGGTTAACGTGAGGGGGTCAATAATGGTGGCACGCGCCTATACGGTAGCGTTTGAGGGCGTCGAGGCGCGGCTGATCGAGGTGCAATGCGCCATCAGCCCGGGCATGCCTTCATTTGCCATTGTCGGGCTACCGGATAAGGCCGTTTCCGAGGCCCGCGAGCGGGTTCGTGCGGCCATGACAGCCATGTCAATCGCGCTGCCTTCAAAACGAATCACGATTAATCTGTCGCCTGCCGATGTGCTAAAAGTCGGCTCGCATTTTGATCTGCCGATCGCCTTGGCCTTGCTTGCCGCCTTGGAAATCATCCCCGGCGAAGACGTTGAAAACACCGTTGCCTTGGGCGAGCTTTCATTGGATGGCTCGCTCATTTCTGTGCTGGGGGCGCTGCCTGCTGCCATGGCCGCCGCCGAACATAACCGCGCCCTGATTTGCCCCAAGGCTTGCGGGCCCGAAGCCGCATGGGTCGGGGCAACGCAGGTTCTGGCAGCAGGATCATTGACGGATGTTGTGCATCATTACACGGGCCAAACTCCGTTGATTCCAGCGGTAGCGGGCGAAGTGACGCGCGAAAATTTTAGCCGCGATATGCGCGATGTCAAAGGGCAGGAACGTGCAAAACGGGCCTTGGAAATTGCCGCGGCAGGGCGCCATCATGTGCTGATGATCGGGCCGCCGGGATCAGGAAAATCCATGCTTGCGGCCCGCCTGCCCGGCATTATGCCGCCGTTAAGTGCAACTGAGGCGCTGGAAACCTCGATGATCCATTCTTTGTCGGGTTTACTGAAAGAAGGCGGAATTTCGCGCCAGCGCCCGTTTCGAGAACCCCACCACACCGCATCAATCGCTGCAATTGTTGGCGGTGGGCGCGGGGCAAAACCGGGCGAAATTTCGCTGGCTCACAACGGCATTCTGTTTATGGACGAATTCCCCGAATACCCCCGTGCCGTGCTGGAAACCTTGCGCCAACCCATCGAAACCGGACAAGTCGTCATCGCACGCGCCAACGCCCATGTGCGTTACCCTTGCCGTTTTATGCTGGTGGCTGCCGCCAATCCTTGCCGGTGTGGCAGCCTTGAGAAATGCAGCCGTGGCCCCGCTTGCAGCGAGGATTATCTGGGCCGGATTTCAGCCCCCTTAATGGACCGGTTCGATTTGCGCATTGAAGTGCCGTCTGTGGCTTATTGTGATCTTGATTTGCCCGAAACTGGTGATGATTCAGCCAGCATTGCCGCCCGGGTCAGCGCCGCACGGGCCATTCAGGACGCGCGGTTTGAAAAATACGATGACGTTTGGGTGAACGCCGATGCAGAAGGTAAAATATTGGCACAAATTGCCACGCCGGATGATGCAGGGCGCGAATTGTTGCTGAAAGTGGCCGAGCGATTCGGCCTGTCTGCACGCGGATTTCACCGTGTTTTGCGCGTGGCACGCACAATTGCCGATCTGGATGGCGCTGAAAATGTACTAAAATCCCACGTGGCCGAGGCTGTTAGTTTTCGCGTTTCCACTAAAGGTTAAAGCAACCCAGCCCTTCACCCGCTCAATAAACACGGCGAGTTTAGTCAGTTTACAACTTCACTGCAGAAATGTCGTCTATGTCACTGTTGGCAATTTCACTGATCAAAGTATACAAACGCTTTCGTAGTTTCTCGTTTTTTATATTGGAAAGCAGATTCGCGACACGGGCCGTTTCAATATCCATCGGTGGCATGCTTGCATAATCTTCGCCCTCCAGCCCCTCAAAAAAATATGACGGCGAAACATTTAGCAGTTTTGCAATTTCAAACATGCGGCTGGCAGAAATCCTGTTGGCACCCGTTTCGTATTTCTGCAATTGCTGGAAAGAAATCCCCAATAGATCTGCAACATTGGATTGGGTCAACCCGCGAATTGTTCGTATTTCTTTTGCACGCTTGCCAACGTGAAGGTCTACTGGATGTGGCATGTCTGGCTCCCTATTTTTCGTCCTTAACGAGAAAGCAGCAACCCTGAAATCTATCAATCCGTTGATTGCGCTTAAAAATACGTTACAAATCATATAGCTATGGGTGATTTGTGTACCATATCTATATGTGGGTCTTGCCGGTTTACTATGATCAGGATTACACATACGGCATAAAAAAGATACCAAATTAAGGGGGACGAATGATGGAGCCACAAAGCCAGACGATTTTTTATGCCCTCTTGCGATCGTATATCAGCTTGGCCAAAACTCTTAATTTGTCAAAAACTGTGCGCGATCTGAAAAGCACACGGCAGACTGTAAGACGTCATATTTCGCTTCTAGAGCAACAAAAGGGCGTGGCTTTGTTTTTTCTAAAAGACCGCCAGTATGAATTAACCGAGGCCGGCAAAAATTCTTTGCAAGAAGCCGAAAATCTATTGGCCAGAGCAGACGCATGGATTAACAACCAGTCCGATCACATTAACGGGCTTGCACATCTGGCTGTTAAGCCAAAAAAGCCGGATGCCGGTTTTCATTATTATCTGCAACAGCACCCGCTTGGCCGATTGTGGCAAGACGGCTCGGCGCTTATGCAAGCGGGTTTTCAGCTCTGGGCGCAAGCAAAGGGGGAAATTGAAAACCCAGTATTTGCCAAAATCAGGCCCTATCTCATGGTATTCAGGCCGCATGGCGACGATTGGATCTGTGCAGATATTGGCGAAAAATCATCGTTCGCAACATGGTATGGCTGGGAGAAACAACGCAGCAGCATTGGTCGTGAACTAAGCGACCTGCCGGGCGGCATTGATATTGCAAAGCTGCTAACACATCCGTTCCGGGATGTTATGGCGCATCAATGCTTGCGGCTTGATCATATTTTTACGCTTGGAAAAGCAAACGACAACTCAGATCCGGTGCCCCTAAGCTACCAGCGATTGCTTTTGGGCTGTCGGTTTCCTGATGGCGGTCTGGCGCTTGCCTGCTTGGAGGAGCGAACCAGAAACATCCAGATCGCAGGCCTTGACCACGAACTGGCCCAATCCATGCCAAAGGAATTTGTTATGAATGTTGACGTTGTTTAGAGCCTGTTATGGCGCATGCGCGTAAAATCAAAGACTTATAGCCTGACAAAA
>CAYYXZ010000062.1:6263-8846 GCA_964475715.1 uncultured Marinosulfonomonas sp.
CAGGCACTAACGCTTGCGATCACGGCGCGATGACATGGGTTGGAAGGCGACCCCGACATGGGACTCGCAATAGGGTTTTCCAGGTTCTGACGTCAAGCCACAAAACCAGAACTCATCGGTAGCAGGATCACCTATTGGCCACTTGCAGGTGCGTTCGGTTAGCTCCATCAGGCTGATTCTTTTAGCCCCTTTTTCCACTTCGCGCACGCTTGCCAGTGCTTCGGGGCTGATTTCGTTGGCCGAAGGTTGCGGCGGCAGCGGCTGGCCGGCCGGAATGATGGCTTTGCGCGGGGGCAGCGGCGTTTTGGGTGCGGGTGCGGCCGGTGCAGCCTTAGCTTTGGCCGCCGGTTTTGCCCGCGCGGTAGCGGGCTTGGCCGCAGCTTTGGATTTCAGGCCCGGTTTTGCGCCGCCGGTGGTGCGGTTTGACAGACCCAAACGATGCACTTTGCCAATCACCGCGTTGCGGGTTACGCCGCCCAGTTCTTTGGCAATCTGACTTGCGGATTGGCCTTCGCCCCACATTTTGGTTAGCGTTGCTACGCGGTCATCGGTCCAGGCCATTTGCATTCCTTACAAATTGAAAATGGCCGCGGCAGGCAGTTTTGCCCAATCCCAACGCCCAATAAATAGATAATTGTCAGGGCCATTTTATACAGACCCTAAGCAGAGGATACAAGCAGCAAGCTGCCATCGTCTTATTTTGCTTACCTCAAATCCCAACTTAGGACACCCGCGCCTGACGCCAAGCCAAAACCAAGGCCCCCGTTACAATAATCGCGGCCCCTAAAATACTAACAAAATCCGGCACGGCTTTAAAGGCAAGGTAGTCATAAAGTATAGCAAAAATCAGGGTGGAATAAGTGAAGGGCGCCACAAAGCTGGCCTCGGCGCGGCGCATGGCCTGAATAAAACAGGTTTGCGCAAGCGCCATCATGGCACCCAGAGCGGCCAGCAACCCCCATTGGGCAGCTGTTGGTGTGGTCCAGACAAAAACCACCGCAACGGTGGCGATAATCAGCCCGATTGCATTATTCACCAACAATATTTGCAAAGGCTTTTCACGGCTGGTCAGCATTTTAATCAAAACTATTTCCAACCCCATTATCATAGCCGCGCCAAGCGCCAACAGCGCTGCGGGTTGAAAGCTGTCCGGTGTCGGGCGCAACAAAACCAACGCCCCGACCAATGCCAAAACAGCCGCCGCCCAACGCACCCGCCCAACTTTTTCACCCAGCATTGCAATTGCCAGCATCATCGCAAATACCGGATTAAGAAAGCTAATCGCCGTGGCATCGGGCAACGGGATAAAAGCAATGGCTGCAAAGAACAATGAAATGCCCGCCCACCCGCAGAGGCTACGGCCAATATGCAAGCCAAAGTTTATATGTTCAAATCGCGGTCGCATGATGCTTGCCGCAATAAGCAATGCCAGAAAGGCGAATAAAAAGCGCCCATGGCTGATTTGTAGTGGGTGCAGGGCGGGACCGAATGTATCATGGCTCAACGCTTTGGCCAGCAGACTGGTCCCGGCAACTAAAGCGGACGCCATCATGATATATCCGATGGCAGCAAAGGGGTTCGGGTTCGGGTGCATCAGAACGCTGTAACGCTGATATTTGGGATTTGGAAGTGGTTCTTTATTTATACAGGTGCACCGGTGTTGTCATGTTAACTGACTTACTTTGAAAAAGCTCAGGTATTGATCTTCAACCGACGCTGACCACGGCATTCCAAACGTCAAATACTTCTAAGCGGTGGTATTGAATTGTTAGTGCTGAGCGGCGACGGGCAGGAACGGAGAAGCAATTGCGGATGGCGGAATGGCTCGATACAAACCGCTGCACTCCACCCGGATACCGATGGCCCTGCATTGCCATTTCACGTTTTCGAAACGGCAGATGGCTGTTTTCCACTGACCGGCAGGCGTTTGTCAGCAATCGCTGAGAGGTGGCACGATTATTAAGCCTTTTGTGAGACCGATGTTCGACACTCGGAGCAATCTCTCGCTTTGCCGCACCACTCTCATTGATTGTTACACAATCAACTGCCGTGCAATGCATATGATCATAGTTTGTCCTGCCCGTCAGTGCATTGCGAATGCAATGTCACGAGAGGGGGTAATGAAGCGTTTCGGGGTCCGCCCGTTCTTCTTTCATTAGGCTAGTAAATAGGCGTTTGGCTGCTGCCGTATTGCGTCGCCCTGAAGAATTCCATCCAGAACGACCTCATCAAGATGCCAGATGTCACCGGGTTGGGGCTGACGACGGCGCAAACCCCGCGCAATGGCAGGCCCGAATTTCGCAATCCAACGACGGATCGTTTCGTATGACACGTCGACGCCCCGCTTCAGAAACATTTCCTCCACTTCGCGAAAACTGAGGTTGAATCGACAATAAAGCCAGACCGCGTGCGCGATGATTTCAGGCGGAAAACGGTGGCGCTTGTAGCGGATTGATCACGTGCTCATCCAAAATCCATATTGGGAAAAGTCAGCCAGAGCAAATGGACATGGTTAACGTGACAACACCCAAAATAGGTCTGAAAACGAGAAGCTCTATATTTGGACCACAAAGCTGGATGAAC
>CAYYXZ010000063.1:0-8695 GCA_964475715.1 uncultured Marinosulfonomonas sp.
TGCGCTATCGGCAATAAAACAGGGTGATGTAAGCATAGGAAAAGGCCTGTTAAGGGATGCAATGAACACCCATCCGCAACATTTCGAGGCCGCTGTGACATCGCTTGCGGCCCTGGAAAACAACGTGGTAAACTGATGCAATTGGCAATAACAGCATCCTCCGCCCTGTGGTTTTTACCCTTTGCGCTGCCCATTTCAATTTGGGTCGCCTGGAACGATATGAAATATATGAAAATCCCGAATCTGGCCGTTTTGGCCCTGTTTGCGGTATTTCTTATTATCGGTCTGGTTGCGCTTCCTCTGGCAGAATTTCCGTGGCGTTTGCTGCATCTGGTAGTGATCCTGATCGTTGGTTTTGTCATCAGCTCTTTGGGGCTGATCGGCGCGGGCGATGCAAAATTCGCCGCCGCAATGGCCCCGTTTGTAGCGCTGGGGGATGCGGCCAGCATGGCATATCTGTTTGCGGCGACCGTTCTTGCCGCCTTTGTCACCCACCGGATATTTCAACGCTCCAAGGCCTTTCGCAAGATGACACCGGACTGGAAAAGCTGGGATAACAAGGATTTCCCGATGGGTTTTGCGCTTGGCGGTGCTTTGATAATCTATCTGGTTCTGGGCGTGTTTTATGGCGCTTGAACCTTGCATTTTAGCTAGAATTTCAGTCATCGCGACAAACCAAACAGGTGAAAAACCATGAGCACGCAAACCTCCAGCGTTACCGCCCCCCCTGCCCCCAAACGGATCGAGCAGATGAACCTGTCTGTCGTGATGATGCGCGACATTTTGCTGAAAACCATGTTTCGCAAAAATCTGGAAATAGTGTCGGAAATTGCCCAATCCATCTGCCTGCCGATACCGGTCACACAGGAATTGGTGGATCTGACCCGCGAGCAAAAACTGCTTGAGGCAACAGGCAGCATGCATGCCGGATCTAGCGGGCAAATGGGATATCGGCTAACGGATGCGGGCAAATCACGCACGCTGGATGCGCTGTCGCAATCGGAATATTACGGTGCCATGCCGGTGCCGCTTGACGTTTACAAAGAACAGGTCAAGCGCCAGTCAATTCGCAACATCCAAATTAGTCGCGCCCAACTTACCAATGCAATGGGGCATCTGATTTTACCTGACGAGCTGATTGACCATTTGGGACCGGCCGTCAGCTCGGGGCGCTCGATTTTGATGTATGGCCCACCGGGCAACGGTAAATCCGCCATTTCCAACGGCATTCGCGACGCGCTGGGTGATAAAATTTACGTTCCGCGCGCGCTGGAATATGCCGGCCAAGTTATCACGGTTTACGACCCGATCGTGCACAGTGCCGCCGAAGAACAAATGGATGATCCAAACAGCCTGCGCCGCGCCGGCAACCGGTATGACACCCGTTACGTTAAATGCGAACGCCCCACGGTAATTACGGGTGGCGAGCTGACGCTGGACATGCTGGATCTGGTTTACAACCCGACGGCGCGCACCTATCAGGCGCCATTGCAGCTTAAATCAACCGGCGGTGTTTTTATTGTGGATGACCTTGGACGCCAAGCCGAGTCGCCACAGGCCTTGATCAACCGCTGGATTGTGCCGCTGGAAGAAGCCAAAGATATTTTGGCGCTGCAATCGGGCGAAAAATTCGAGGTGCCGTTTGATACGCTGGTGATTTTCTCGACCAACTTTCACCCGAACGAGATTTTCGACAAGGCCGCCTTGCGCCGGATTTTCTTTAAAATAAAAATCGACGGACCTTCGCAGGAAAATTATCTGAAAATCTTTGCCATGGTTGCGCGCAAGAAAAACATGGCGCTTGACGAGGCAACTCTGGTGCATTTGCTAAAGAAAAAATACCCGGAGATTGATAATATTTACGCCAATTACCAGCCTATTTTTCTGATTGACCAGATGATCGCAATTTGCAAATTTGAAGGCATGCCAATCCAGATGAACCCGGATCTGCTGGATCGGGCTTGGGATAATATGTTCGTAAAAGAAGGAAAGATCATTCACTGATGGGCAACCGTGTTATCACCAGTTTTGACGGCGCGATTGCTTGCGTGACCTTAAACCGCGCCGCTAAGCGCAACGCGCTTGACCTGGAAATGATCGAATCCATTGTCGAGGCCGGCGAGGCCCTGATGCAGCGCCGCGACATTCGCGCCGTTATTTTAACCGGCGACGGGGCGGCCTTTTCAGCCGGGCTTGATACCGCCACCTTTCCATTTCTGCTAAAAGCGGTTGCCAAAGCCGGCGGCGTCACCGCGCGCAGCCACGGCATTTCCAACCTGTTTCAGCGCGCCACGATGGTCTGGGCCGATTTGCCGATGCCGGTGATTGCGGCCCTGCACGGCTACGCTTTTGGCGGGGCCTTTCAGATTATGCTGGGCGCCGATATTCGCATTGCCTCACCGCAAACCGATTTCGCCATCATGGAGGGAAAATGGGGTCTGGTCCCCGACATGGGCGGCATGGTTTTAATGCGCCATCTGGCCCGTGGCGATGTGATCCGCCGCCTGACTTACACGGCCGAAATATTCGAAGCGGATGCGGCGCTAAATTGGGGGTTTATCACAGAAATATCTGACGACCCATTAATCCGCGCCCGTGAAATCGCCAGCCAAATCTCGGCCCGCAGCCCGGATGCGGTGCGCCAAGCCAAAGCAATGATCCGCGACAGCGAATTTATGGATGCAGCCCAAACGCTGATGTTGGAATCCGAAGTTCAGGAACGCCTGATTGGCGGTGCAAACCAGATGGAAGCCATAATGGCAGGCTTTGAGAAACGCGACGCCGTTTTCAAAGACTGATCCCGATTATCGTTCCCGTAATGCGGCTAAACAGTAAGGTTTTCCGGCTCGCTCAATCCGTTAGCGCGGCTGCATGCCGTAACGGTATTGGCCAGCAAACAGGCAATCGTCATCGGGCCAACGCCGCCCGGAACCGGCGTAATCGCCCCCGCCACCGCAGAAACCGAGGCAAAATCAACATCGCCCACAAGACGGGTTTTACCAACCCCTTTTTGCGGCGCATCAATGCGATTGATGCCCACATCAATCACGGTCGCACCTTTTTTAATCCAGTCGCCCAATATCATTTCCGCGCGCCCCACAGCCGAAACCACAATATCGGCGCGGCGCATAATATCTGGCAAATTCTTGGTGCGCGAATGGGCAACGGTTACCGTGCAGCTGTCGCCAAGCAGCAATTGCGCCATCGGTTTGCCAACAATATTCGAGCGCCCGATCACCACCGCATCCAGCCCTGAAAGCGACCCCAAATGTTCGCGCAGCATCATCAGGCAGCCAAGCGGCGTGCATGGCACCATCGATTTTTGCCCCGTGGCCAGCAAGCCCACGTTGGAAATATGAAACCCGTCCACATCCTTGACCGGAGCAATCGTATTGGTCACCTCGCTCTCGTTCATGTGGCAAGGCAGCGGCAATTGCACCAAAATACCATGCACGGCCGGATCATTATTCAACCGCTCAATCAAGGCCAGCAAATCGGCTTGGGGCGTGTTAACATCCAGCTTATGCGCATAAGAATTCATCCCGACTTCAACAGTCATTTTAGCTTTTGAGCGCACATAAATCTGCGAGGCAGGGTCTTGCCCCACCAAAACCACCGCCAACCCCGGCGTGATAGCGTGATCATTTTTCAGGCGCGCCACATGCACCCCAACCTTTGCCCGCAGCTTTGCCGCAAAAGCCTTGCCGTCAATAATTTGTGCCGTCATTTCCAGCCCTTTATCAAATAAATCCTAAAACAGCCCATCAATTTCACCGGCATCATTAAGCCTAATTCCTTCGGCCGAGGGCCGACGCGGCAGACCCGGCATCGTCATGATATCACCACAAACCACCACAATAAAGCCGGCCCCCGCACTTAGGCGCACCTCGCGCACCGGAATGCTGTGACCGGTTGGCGCACCGCGCAAATTGGGGTCACTCGAAAATGAATACTGGGTTTTTGCCATACAAACCGGCAGGTTACCATAACCGGCATCTTCCCATTCCCGCAGCTGATTGCGGATTTTGGTGTCGGCCAGAACCTCGTCGGCCCGGTAAATATTTTTGGCAATGCGTTCAATTTTTTCAAACAATGGCATCTCATCCACATAAAGCGGCGCAAATTGTGCGACCCTACTATCGGCAATTTCGACCACGCGCGCGGCCAATTGCCTGGCGCCCTCGCCGCCCAATTCCCAGTGACGGGCCAAGATTGCCTCGGCGCCCTGGGTTTTGGCATAATCCTTGAGCGCCTGCACTTCGGCCTCGGTGTCGGTGACAAAATGGTTGATCGCAACCACCACCGGCACGCCGAATGATTTCATGTTGCCAATGTGGCGGCCAAGGTTAGAGCAGCCCTTTTCAACAGCCGCCACATTTTCAGGCCCCAGGTCGGCCTTGGCCACGCCGCCGTTCATTTTCATCGCGCGAATAGTGGCCACCAAAACGATGCAATCGGGCGCAAGACCGGCCTTGCGACATTTGATATTCATGAATTTTTCAGCCCCCAGATCGGCACCAAACCCGGCCTCGGTCACCACATAATCGGCCAGCCGCAGCGCCGTATTGGTGGCAATAACCGAATTGCAGCCATGCGCGATATTGGCAAACGGCCCGCCATGCACAAAGGCCGGATTATTTTCCAGCGTTTGCACCAGATTGGGCTGCATCGCGTTTTTCAACAGCACGGTCATGGCACCGTCGGCCTTGATATCACGGCAATAAACCGGCGTGCGCTGACGGGTGTAGGCAACGATGATATCGCCCAGACGGTTATGCAAATCCGCCAGATTATTGGACAGACACAGGATCGCCATCACCTCGGAAGCCACCGTAATGTCAAAACCGCTCTGGCGCGGAAAGCCGTTGGCAACACCGCCAAGGCTGATAACAACATCACGAAGCGCACGATCATTCATGTCCAGCACCCGTTTCCAAACCACGCGGCGCTCGTCAATTTCCAGCCCGTTGCCCCAGTAAATATGGTTATCAATCATCGCGGCCAGCAGATTATGGGCCGAAGTGATGGCGTGGAAATCGCCGGTAAAATGCAGATTCATGTCCTCCATTGGCACCACTTGGGCCATGCCGCCACCGGCCGCGCCCCCCTTCATGCCAAAACACGGACCCAATGATGCCTCGCGAATGCAAACGGCCGCCTTGTTGCCATTTCGGTTCATTGCGTCCACCAAACCAACCGTGGTTGTGGTTTTGCCCTCGCCCGCAGGGGTCGGATTGATCGCGGTTACCAAAATCAACTTGCCCAGTTTATTACCCTGAATGCTGTCGATGAAATCCTGACCGATTTTGGCCTTGTCATGGCCGTAGGGCAGCAAATGCTGCTCGGGGATACCCAGTTTTGCACCAATTTCCTGAATTGGTTTTTTCTTGGCCTGACGGGCAATTTCAATGTCGGTTTTAAAGCTCATCATTGATTCCTTTTGGACAAATCATTGCGATTATTTGCCCCGATATTACAGAGAACCCACGCAATAAACAGGACAAATCCCACATTTTCAACACGGGAATCGCCGCGTTGTTTTCCGTCTATAAATTGCGCGCCTGATCCAGATGCGGCCACGCCGGCTGGTCGGGAATATGCAGACACATTTCATCATTCACACGCAACATTCCTTCGCGCTCGACCCACGCCGTAACACCGCGCAAGCCCGTGGCGGCCGCCTTGAATTCATGGCCCTTGTTTGGCAGATATTGGTCGATCACCTTGGCAGGCAGATGGCAGGGGCGGTTTTCCAGATCAATACACAGACCAGCCCCCGACGGGTTGATCAGGCGTGATGATGGCGGGATCTGGCTGAAATCGGCCAGACCCTCGATCAGCATATTTGCGCCCAACCATTGCGGATCAAGCCTATCCACCCCCATTTTGGCGGCAATAATTGCCAGCTCCTCGGTTGAAACAATGCAAAACTGGCGCGTGTTTCGCACCGCGCAATCACGCGGGTATTGTTGGCGCAAACGGCTGTCAGCGGAGCGCGTGGTGCCATAGCGGCTTTCACCTTTGGGGCCGCAAAATGTGGCCTCAAGCGCATCAACCGCTGCGTTTTGCAAACTATCTTCGCGGCTGATATTATGGCCAAGCCAGACAATCCGGCACTTGAACGCAGTCGCAAGCAAAGCTGGCATTGTTAATCCTTAATTACGCCGCCCAAAATCCCCGAAAAACCGGGCCAGCGCTTGGTTTTACGCGCTTGGTTCTGGCTTCATCGCGTCATCTTTTGGCTTGCGTGTCGCCTTGACCTTGGCCTTTGGCTTGGTCTTTGGAATGGCCGTCAGGCTTGGCGTGTCGCCCTCATCCGCGTCCTTGTCATCATCCGTGCGCGGCGGCTCGCCCTTCATCACACGCTTGATTTCCTCGCCGGTCAGAGTTTCGTATTCCAGCAAACCCTGCGCCAGCAATTCAAACTCTTTCTTGTGCTTTTTCAACAAGCCGGCCGCAAGCGCATAACCTTCGTCAATCACCCGCTTAACCTCTTGCTCGATCAGCTCTTGCGTGGCCGCCGATATCGACAAAGCCCCCGCGCCGTTGCCGGCATAACCCTCGTGGGCGGCTTGGTAATCGATATTGCCAACCTTGTCAGACATGCCCCAGCGCAAAATCATGGCACGCGCCAAAGAAGAAACCATCATAATATCGCCCGACGGGCCATTTGAAACCCGATCAGGTCCCCATTTCATAATTTCAGCCGCTTTACCGGCCATGCCCATCGCGATTTTTTGCTCGATCTGGTCCTTGAAATAATTGTGCTGGTCCATTTCAGGCAGGCTCATCACCATCCCCAAAGCATTGCCGCGCGGGATAATCGTGGCCTTGTAAACCGGGTCACACTTGGGCAATTTAATGCCGACAATCGCATGACCTGCCTCGTGATACGCGGTCATTTCCTTTTGCTCGTCGGTCAAAACCATGCTGCGGCGCTCGGCCCCCATCATCACCTTGTCCTTGGCCATTTCGAAATCGTCCATCGTCACAAAACGACGACCGATGCGCGCGGCCATTAATGCGGCCTCGTTTACCAGATTGGCCAAATCGGCACCGGAAAAACCCGGTGTGCCGCGCGCGATGATACGCAGATCAACGTCTGGGCCAAGCGGCACTTTGCGCGCATGCACATGAAGGATTTTATCGCGCCCCTTGATGTCGGGGTGTGGCACCTGAATTTGGCGGTCAAACCGGCCCGGGCGCAGCAACGCAGGGTCAAGCACATCGGCGCGGTTGGTGGCGGCCAGAATAATCACGCCCTCGTTGGTTTCAAAGCCGTCCATTTCAACCAGCAACTGGTTCAAAGTCTGCTCGCGCTCATCATTGCCGCCACCCATGCCAACGCCGCGCGCACGCCCGACAGCATCAATTTCGTCAATGAAAACAATGCAGGGCGCGTTCTTTTTGCCCTGCTCAAACATATCGCGCACACGGCTTGCACCGACGCCAACAAACATTTCAACAAAATCCGAGCCCGAAATACTGAAAAACGGCACACCCGCCTCGCCGGCAATCGCCCGCGCCAGCAGGGTTTTACCGGTGCCCGGAGGCCCAACCAGCAGCGCACCTTTGGGGATTTTACCGCCAAGACGCGAGAATTTATCGGGGTTGCGCAAAAATTCGACGATCTCTTCCAGCTCTTCTTTGGCCTCGTCAATACCGGCCACGTCATCAAAGGTCACACGCCCCTCGCGTTCGGTCAGCATCTTGGCCTTGGATTTACCAAAACCCATCGCGCCGCCCTTACCGCCGCCCTGCATCCGGTTCATCATGAAAAACCAAAACCCGATCAGCAGCAAAATCGGCAACAGCGACCAAATCAAAGTGGCAAAACCCGATTGCGCCTGTTTGATGGCCCGCACCTCGACCCCGTGTTCAATCAGCATTTGCGTGACATCGGCATCACCCGGCTTGATCGCAGTAAAATCATAGCCGTCTTTGCTGTGGATTTTAATATCCTCGCCATCCAGCGTAACCGATTGCACCGTGCCTTCACTGACGGCCGTGACAAATTCGGAATAAGTCATGGCGTTGGTGCTGGTCGCCCTTTGCCCGTTGCTAAACAGATTGAACAACGCAAGGATCAGCATAAACAGCACGACCCAGAACGCCAGATTTTTAATATTGCCCACAGGCTTCTCCTAAACAGATTTGGCACGCGGAGAATCTATCACCACGGCTACGCGCCTAAAATAGGCATTCGGCAGGTTTGTTCAATGTGATATAATGCAAGAAACGAAATCTTCCACCCCAAATAACGCAGAACTGCGCCATCCGTTGCCCAAACCGGCCATTGGAGCGGCAATTAATGTCTGATTTTGCCACACCGACGGCGACGATAGCAACGAAACCCGCGCCAAACCGGTGGTTTTCCAATCCGGGCAGCACGCCAAACCCGCCGCACCCAAGGCGCGAATTTGCAACAATTTATCGTGAGGGCCAAAGAACTGCCAACGATTATCCCAGATTTCAGCGCTTGGGCAAGCCAGATTCCGAACCGCCTGATATTCGCGAATAATGCGGATTTCGGATTTCTTCACCACAATCCGGCAGCCATGCAAGGTTGAAGATTTGCCCCCCCGAATTTTCATTTGCAAATCTTGCAGCGCCTTTCGCCGTGGCGGATACCCAGCCGAGGAAACCCAGCGCAAAGCATGCGATAACAGACGCGCGCCGATGTCGGGGTGCAGCG
>CAYYXZ010000064.1:0-6658 GCA_964475715.1 uncultured Marinosulfonomonas sp.
GTTTCGGTCTGTTTTTGGGCGGCGGCGATTTCATCCAGCTTTTTTTCAACCGAGGTCTGAATGCCGATAACACCCGATTGGGCCTGTGCCACATAGGTTTGGCGCATGGCGTCAATCGAGGCCTGAAGGCGCGTGGATTCGGTGCGCATTATGTGGGCTGAACGCACAGCTAATGCCCCGACCCAGATCACGGCGATGGGCAGAAAAATTGCCAAAAACTGCATCACAAATACGACGGGTTCAGGTTGTGTAAAACCGTCACCTTTTGGCGCGAATATGAAAAATACGATCACGCCAATTATCCAGATCAGGCTAAGCACCAAGGCAATAATTTCCGCAGCCGTTACCGCGCTATGGCTTTTACGCCCGTAAACGCCCAGATTTATCGCTTTATTTTTATTCTTGTTTTTCATCTGCCAAAACCGGCCTTTTACCTGTTATTTGTAGGTAATATTCAGAATCTCATAGGCTTTCCCACCACCCGGCGTTTTCACCTCGATGCTATCGCCTTCGTCCTTGCCAATCAATGCGCGTGCCAGCGGCGAGCGCAAGTTTAACAAACCCTTTTCGATATTGGCCTCGGGTTCACCAACGATTTGATAGGTTTTTTCTTCGTCTGTATCTTCGTCTACCAAATGAACGGTGGCCCCAAATTTGATCGTGCCCGACAAGGTTTCCGGATCAATCACGTCAGCCCGTGACAAAATCGCCTCAAGCTCTTTGACGCGCCCCTCAATGAAGCTCTGTTTTTCGCGCGCGGCATGATATTCGGCGTTTTCGGAAAGATCGCCGTGCTCGCGCGCCTCGGCAATCGCGCGGATCACGGCCGGGCGTTCCTCGGATTTGAGGATTTTCAGTTCTTTATCAAGCCTTGTTTGGCCCGTGCGGGTCAGAGGTATTTTTTCCATGGGTCTCTTTATAACTATCTAAGGGCGCAAAGTTTTAGTTAACACAGAAAAACCGACCACGCGGTTGAATGCAAGGGAAATAAGCCGGTTTGCAGGTGCGAGGTGGGGGATTTTAGCAAGTAGTTGCATTTTTTGTCGTCTCAAAATACTTAATTATGTAACGCAATGTCCTGATTGCCCTTGATCGGGGCTTCAGGTAACGACGGATTACGCAAAAAACGCGCAAGGCACGTTAGGTGCGATAGCAAAGCGATGGGACGACAGATGGCCGAAGTGATACGCGAAGCGATGGATTATGACGTGGTGATCGTTGGCGCCGGTCCGTCGGGGCTATCGGCGGCGATCAGGCTTAAACAGCTTGATGCCGATCTCGAGGTCGTGGTGCTGGAAAAAGGCTCGGAGGTCGGGGCGCATATTTTATCGGGCGCGGTGCTTGATCCTGCGGGTCTGGATGCGTTGTTGCCGGATTGGAAAAATATGGGCGCGCCGATATCTGTGCCGGTTAAGTCGGATAAGTTTTACATTTTAGGCCAAGTTGGCCAGATGCGCATTCCCACAACCCCGATGCCGCCATTGATGAGCAATCATGGCTGCTACATCGTTTCGATGGCCAATGTTTGCCGCTGGCTGGCCGAGCAGGCCGAGGCTCTGGGCGTCGAAATTTTCCCCGGCATGGCCTGCTCCGAGCTGGTTTATGGCGACAACGGTCAGGTCTGCGGTGTCGTGGCCGGCGAGTTTGGCAAAAACCCCGATGGCAGCCCGTCGGACGCCTATGAGCCGGGCATGGTTTTAAACGGCAAATACGTGTTTTTATCCGAGGGCGTGCGCGGGTCATTGGCCAAAGAAGTGATCGCAAAATACGATCTGGATGCAAATTCGGATGTACCCAAGTTTGGTCTTGGGATGAAGGAAATCTGGGAAATTGACCCTGAAAAGCACCGCGAGGGTTCCGTAACCCACACGATGGGCTGGCCGCTGGGCAAAAAAGCCGGCGGTGGGTCATTTATTTACCACCTTGATAACAATCAGATTTATCTGGGGTTTGTGGTGCATCTGAATTATAAAAACCCGTATCTGTCGCCTTATAACGAATTTCAGCAATTCAAACACCACCCGATGATTGCCGAATTGTTAAAGGGTGGTAAACGCGTAGCTTACGGGGCGCGCGCCATTTGTGAGGGCGGCTGGCAATCCGTTCCCAAAACCGTATTTGCCGGCGGCGCATTGTTGGGCTGCTCGGCCGGGCTGCTGAATGTGCCGCGCATCAAGGGCAACCATAACGCGATGCTGTCGGGAAAAGCCGCCGCCGAGGCCGCCCACGCCGCGATCAAGGACGGGCGCTCGGGCGATGAATTAAGCGCCTATGATGCTGAAATTCGCAGCGGCGTTATTGCCAAGGATCTAAAGCCGGTGCGCAATGTAAAACCGATCTGGTCCAGACTGGGGATGATGCCTGCCCTGATACTGGGTGGTTTTGATATGTGGGTGGCCAATATGACGGGCTGGAATCCGCTGGGCACCTGGAAACACGGCAAAACGGATGCCCAATCAACCGAACTGGCCGCAAAATTCAAGCCCATAAATTACCCCAAACCTGACGGTGTTTTGTCGTTTGACCGCCTGACCAGCGTCAGTTTTTCGGCCACCAACCACGAAGAAACCCAGCCCTGTCATTTGCAACTGGCTGATCCTGATCTGCCGATTTCGGTTAATCTGCCCAAATACGGCGAGCCGGCCCAGTATTATTGCCCGGCAGGCGTTTACGAGGTGATCGAGGAAGAGGGCAAAGAGCCGCGGTTTCAAATTAATTTCCAGAACTGTGTGCATTGCAAAACTTGCGACATCAAAGACCCGAGCCAGAACATCAATTGGGTCACACCCCAAGGTGGCGATGGGCCGAATTATCCAAACATGTAACGGATTTGTTAAAAAACAAGCGCGCCATTTCGTCGCCCTGCATTGATTTGGCGCGCCCGAAGGTCTACCTTTGACAGATATCTGTTTGAAAAAGGTCTGATCACCCGTGCCAATCACAACCAAAACACCCTTTGCCGCCCTTGTTCTGGGCCTTTTTGTCGCCTTGCCCGTGCCCGCTGTTAAGGCCGATATTGCGCCCTATGGCATTGCCGGTGCCTATCTTGCGGCGCGCCACGCAAGCCATATGAACGATTATGCGGCCGGGGCGAAATATTACACGCGGGCCTTGATCCTGGATCCCTCGAACGCCAACCTTTTGGCCAATGCGATAAGATCTTTTGTCGGGCTTGGGCAGATGGAGCAGGCCGTTGTCATTGCGCAAAAAATGGACTCGGACGGGGTGGTCAGCCAGATTTCGCGCATGGCTTTGATCAGCCATATGACCAAAGAAGAAGATTTTGACGGCGTGGTCGACATGCTATCGCAAGGCGAGGCCATCAGCGCGCTGGTCGATAATCTGGCCATGGGCTGGGCCGAGCTGGGGCGCGGAAATATGCCCGCCGCAATTGAAAGTTTTGACAAGGTTACAAAAGAGCGTGGCACGCGCGCCTTTGGACTTTATCACATGGCGCTGGCGCTGGCCTCGACCGGGGATTTCGCCGCCGCCGAGCGCATTTTTTCAGGCGAGGGCGGCGGCCCGCTGCGCGCCTCGGTAAATGCTGTTCTGGCCCATGCCGAGATTCTTAGCCAACTTGAACGTAATGAAGATGCGCTTGCATTGTTGGGGTCGGTTTTTGGCGACAGCGTTGATCCGCGTGTGCAACAAATTCGTGATGTGTTGAAGGCCGGGAAAAAGCTGCCGTTTCAAACCGCGGCCACACCGGCGCACGGCATGGCAGAAGTATTTTTCACCCTCGCCAATGTCATTGAGGGCGAAGCCGACCCCAGCTATACTTTGGTTTATTCCCGCATGACCGAATTTTTAAACCCCGAAAATACAGCCGCAAAATTGCTAAGTGCCAGATTGTTGGAACAGCTGGGGCAATTTGATCTGGCGACCAAAGCCTATAACAGCATTGCGCGTGATGATCCGTCATTTCATGCCGCCGAGTTGGGCCGTGCATCTACTTTGCGTCAGGCGGGCAAAACAGAAGCCGCGGTCGAGGTGCTTGAGCAGCTGGCAAAAAGCCACGGAAATTTGCCCGTAGTGCATTCGTCACTGGGTGATATTTTGCGCCAAAAAGAACGCTTCGCCGAGGCCGTCAAAGCCTATAACCGGGCCTTGGAATTGTCGGGCGAGCCAAGTGCCGGCGATTGGTTTTTATTTTATGCGCGCGGCATTTCTTTTGAGCGCACTGACCAGTGGGAAAAGGCCGAGGCCGATTTTCGCATGGCGTTAAAGCTGAACCCGGACCAGCCGCAGGTGTTGAATTATCTGGGATACTCTTTGGTGGAGAAAAGGATCAAGCTGGACGAGGCGCTGGAGATGATCAAACGCGCGGTGGCGGCGCGGCCCAATGATGGCTACATCACCGATTCTCTGGGCTGGGCGCTTTATCGTTTGGGCCGCTTTGAGGAGGCGGTTGCGCCAATGGAGCGCGCGGTCGAGCTGGAGCCGATGGACCCGATTATCAGTGATCATCTGGGTGATGTTCTGTGGGCTGTGGGGCGCAAACTGGAGGCCAGATTCCAGTGGCAACGGGCCTTGTCGTTTGAGCCTGAGGAGGAGGATGCGATACGCATCCGGCGCAAGCTTGAGGTTGGGCTGGACGTGGTTTTGCAAGAAGAAGGTGCCAAGCCGATCGAGGCTATGGCCAATGACGGTTAGGGTTTTTGCGCCCGCCAAAATAAATCTAACGCTACATGTGACGGGCCAGCGCGCGGACGGGTATCATTTACTGGATTCGCTTGTGGTTTTTGCCAATGTCGGGGATTGGGTTTCGGTTGCGCAATCGGATGGTTTGAGCCTGAAAATTACAGGCCCTGAAAAGGCGGGTGTGCCGGATGGGCACAGTAATTCCATTCTGCAGGCCGCACGGTTTTATAAGCAGGACGGGTTAGCGATTTCGTTGGAAAAACACCTGCCAACAGCTGCGGGAATTGGCGGCGGAACGGCGGATGCAGCGGCGGTGCTGCGGGCGATTTCCACGCTTCGTGATTTGGCCTTGCCTGATGATGTTTTGGCGCTGGGGGCGGATGTGCCGGTGTGTCTGCAAGGTCGCGCAACGCGGATGTCAGGGGTTGGAGAGCAATTATCAGCGGCGCCTGATTTGCCCGGTATTTGGGCGGTTTTGGTGAATCCTCGCCTGCCCGTTTGCACCGATGATGTGTTTAAAGCATTGAGCTGCAAGAATAATAAGCCGATGCCCGCCCCGATACCAAAATTCAATTCAGCCGCCGAATTGGCCGCATGGCTTTTGGAGCAACGCAATGATTTGCAAAACCCTGCAATTGGTTTGCAGCCGGTTATTGCCGAGGTTTTGACAGTTTTATCTAAATCTGAAAACGCATTACTGGCACGAATGTCAGGCTCTGGTGCCACGTGTTTTGCGCTATTTTCGCAGCCGGATCAGGCCGTAGATGCGGCAAGATCAATTGCGCAAAACCGGCCCGGATGGTGGATCCAAAGCTGCAATCTTAGCTAATCCGCGCCACCACATAATCGGCGACATCGCTTAGCATATCGCGAATTGGATCATCCGGCAGGGCCGTCAGGGCGCTCTTGGCTTTTGAGGCCCATTCAAGCGCAACAGCACGGGTGTCTTCAAGCGCCGCATGTTTGTTTAACAGCCCCAAAACATGCTCCAGATCTCCGTCGCGCTGATCGCCTTTTTCAATTGTGCGCTTCCAGAATGCACGCTCGGTTTCGTCGGCTTTGGCAATCGCCTTGATCAATGGCAACGTCAGTTTGCGTTCGCGAAAATCATCACCAATATTTTTACCAATCGCCTCACTGCTAGAGAAATCCAGCAAATCATCGACAATCTGAAAACTAACTCCCAGCGCATCGCCATAATCAAACAGCGCTTTAAGCTGCGCGTCGGGCGCATCCGCAATCACGCCGCCAACCTCGCAGGCCGCCGCAAACAGCGCCGCGGTTTTGCCGCGCACAACTTGCAAATATATGTCTTCGGTGGTGGCCAAATCCTGCGCGGCGGTTAATTGCAGCACCTCGCCCTCGGCAATGGTGGCCGAAGCGTTGGCCAGAATATCCAGAACCGTTAACGACCCAGTTTCAACCATCAATTGAAAGCTGCGTGCAAACAAATAATCGCCAACCAGAACGCTGGATTTATTGTCCCACAGCAGGTTCGCGGTCGGCCGCCCGCGCCGCCTGCCGCTTTCATCCACCACATCATCATGCAACAGCGTGGCGGTGTGGATAAATTCAACCGTGGCAGCCAGATGGATGTGATAGGGACCATCGTAGCCACAAAGGCGCGCCGTGGCCAACGTTAACATCGGGCGCAATCTTTTGCCTCCGGCCTCGACCAGATGCGCGGTCACTTCGGGAATGCGCGGCGCGTGTCGCGAGGCCATGCGCTCGCGGATCAAGGCGTTTACCAGCTCCATGTCAGCGGCCAAATGCGCGCTTAGGCGATCATGCGGTTTATCCACGGATTTATCTAATCCCATTATTCTCTCGTCAGTTGGCTCGACAAACCTGTGGGTTTGCCTTTATGATTTCAATTATGAAAGAATTGCTTCGCACCGCTGATATTACCACCGTTATTTTTGCAAAATCTCTCCTTCAGGGGCAGGGTATAGCCTGCTTTGAACTGGACGTAAATATGAGCGTTTTAGGCGGTGGCATGGGTCTGTTTCCGCGCCGT
>CAYYXZ010000064.1:6758-8661 GCA_964475715.1 uncultured Marinosulfonomonas sp.
GGTTGCGGGGCCGGGGTTGCAAGCCTGTGTTTGGCCGCGCGGGTGCCCGATATTGCCCTGACAGGGATTGAGCTGCAAGCCGATTACGCCGATTTGGCGCGGCAAAATGCAGCAGCCAACGGGCACGAAATGACGGTGTATCAGAGCGATCTGCGCAACCTGCCTGATGCGGTGTTGCAGACCAGTTTTGATCACGTCATTGCCAATCCGCCCTATTATTTGCAGGGCCACGGCACGGGGTCGCAGAACGCGGGTCGCAATCTGGCTTTGCGCGGGCAAACGCCACTAACCGATTGGGTTGAAATTGCAACACGGCGGCTGAAACCCAAAGGATATCTGACAATTATTCAGGATGCCGAACGCCTGCCCGCGCTGCTTGAGGCCATCGACGGGCGTTTGGGAGGCGTTAAAATATTACCGTTTGCGCCCCGGATCGGCCGGCGGGCGCATTTGATTATTTTGCAGGCCCGCAAAGGCGCGCGCGGTGCATTTTGCCTGCTTGCACCGATTATTATGCACGAAGGTGCTGCACATAATGGCGACTGTGAAAGTTATACGCGCGAAATCAGTGCCGTGCTGCGAAATGGCGCGGCGTTGAATTTGGATCCTGTTAAGAAAAAATAAAGTTTTTAAGTGTTTTCTGTGCGGGTTGGTCCGGCTTTGTGCATTTTGCGTGACAAGCCATTAAATCTGTGGTCGACTGAAAATATGCAAAACAAACCAAGGGAGAACCGCCAATGACTATGAGTTCACATATAGCAGAACTCCGCAAAAAACACGAAAATCTCTCAGACAAGGTTGAGCAGGAACAGCGTAGCCCAAGTGCTGATGATCTGAAAATTGCCGATCTTAAAAAACAAAAACTTCGACTTAAAGAAGAAATCTCACGTCTTTCGACTTAGACGGGTATTTATTTTGGTAGTGCTGGCGCGTGCCGCCAGTACTGCTCACGAATGTGACTAAAACGGCGGCAATCAGCAACGCCCAAGTGGGTTTTGCAATGCCCGCAGCAATCAGCGCAAAGGTAGACAGCAGCGGGGCGCTATAAGATGCAACGCCCAACAGCTGAATATTTCCGTGCTTGACCCCAATATCCCAGACATAAAACGCCAAGCCGACGGGTCCAAGGCCAAGCGCGAGACACGACAGCCAACCAAGTGCGGTCTGTGGCCAGATGGTAATCTCTGATGTCAGGTGGGCAAGTGTAGAAAGCGCAGCCGTGGCAAGGCAAAAAACGGCAACACTAGCGGTTGGAATACCACCAAGGCGACGTGAAAGAACAGAATGTCCGGCCCAGGTAAATGCGCATAACAGGGCCAGCCCGTAGCCGGACATGGCGTCGCTCTGAAATCCGGTGCTGTCGTTTAGTACAATTATTGCGATACCGGCGAAACTGATCAATGCACCCAGAATGTGACCCTTGCGCAGTTGCTCATTTGGCAAAAGACCCGAAAGCAGCACAGTCAACAGCGGCCAAAGATAGGCAATCAGGCCGGCTTCAGCGGCAGGTGCCCGGCGCAGGGCCGAAAAATACAGAAAATGATACCCAAAAAGGCCAGCGGCACCAAAGGCATAAATGCGCCAATTAATTTTGGTCAGCTGATTGAATCTGCCAGTTTTTATGATCCAGATCAGGCCAATTATGCCACTGATGGAAAAGCATATTGCTATAAGCTGAAATGGTGGTACCGGCGCTGTGCCAGCGGTGAGTAACGCAAGCAAAGACCATAACAGGATTGTAATAAATCCAATGCCGGAAGCACGATAATTAGCCATTTGCCACGCTGCTTTTACGTTGATGTAAAAGGATAGGCTTTTCCGCGCGAAACGGGCAAGCCAAAATCAGAGCTGCAAATCAGGTCATATATTGGCCGCCGTTGGCTGTGAGAGTCGAGCCGGTGAT
>CAYYXZ010000065.1:0-5378 GCA_964475715.1 uncultured Marinosulfonomonas sp.
TGCCCAGAACCGCAGAATCTGTGGCGCAGGAGCTGGGGCTGGAATTTGATCTGGACCGGCTGTTAAGTGACTGGCGTTTTAACGCGCGCCTTGGCGTTCGGTATCTGGCCTATTTACAGGAAGAATTCGGCATGTCGCCAATTCTGGTTTCGGTGGGTTATAACGCGGGCCCCAGCCGGGCAAGGGCCTGGATCAAGGCCTTTGGTGATCCGCGCGACGCCGGGGTGGATCTGGTGGACTGGATCGAACATATCCCGTTTCGCGAAACCCGCAATTATGTGATGCGCGTCACCGAATCCTTGCCGATTTATCGCGCCCGCCTGTCGGGTGAAACCCCGCCGATATCATTGCTCAAAGAGCTGCGTCGGGGCCGTTAGCCCGCCGTTTTCAGATCTCTGATCATTTTGTCAATATTGCCACCGCGCCGATCCAGCATCGCGCCAATTTCGGTGCGCTCGGTCAGCAGCATGTTGATGCCCTCGATGAACATATTATAAAAAACCACCTTACCCGATCTGTCAGAAACAAAGAACGTCACTTCAAACGGAGCCTGGCCCCGCAGATGCGCCAAGGTCGTGACTTCTACGCGGGTTCTTATGACTTGGGCGGATTGCACTTCCAGTTTTCCGCCGATAAATTTGCGAAACTGTCTGCCGTATTTGCGCGCGATATAACTTTGGAATACCTTTTGGAAATTGCGCCTCTGTGCCGCTGTTGCACGGCGCCCGTCCACACCCAAGGCAGATCTGGCCAGATGGCGCACATCGGAATATTTGATGAATATCTTTTCAAACTCGCGGATCATGGCTGCTTCGGATTTACCCGAATCAATCACCCGATTAATTGACGCCACAAGGCTTGATACCAAAACCACGGCCTTGCCTTTGTCGGTTGCCATTGCCGGCTTTGCAAACGGCACAAGCGCCAGCACCGATGTCAGGCCCAACGCAAATTTGCGCCGGCTTGGGTTAGTCAGCGTAGAAATCTTCATAAGCATAATCTCCTTCTTCAAAGGTTTCAATTGTGCCCAGCCCCTGACCCAATTGAAACCTGCGATGCTGCAGAAACATCAGGCGGGCCAGCGCGTAACTGTCGGCGCTGTTATAAAGGATGCTATCAATCAGATCGCCATGATCGTAACGATCACCAAGTTTCGAGAATCCCTTAACGACAGGCCCCATGTATCTTTCAGGGCTGGACATACCCAATAGCAGCGGATTGGTAAATATATCCACCACCATCCCGACCATATCGCGCTCGGTTGACGGGCCGATAAACGGCAGCTCAACATAATTGCCTTCGCCGACCCCCCAAACATGCAGAGTTTCGCCAAAATCGGTGCTTTCTTCGTGCAGACCTATTGCTGTGGACGGATCAAGCACTCCGCCCAGACCGATTGTTGTGTTCACTAAAAACCGCGTCGAGTTTTGCAGGGCCTTGCCGATTCTAAATTGCAGAATATTATTAACAATCACACTGGGAAGATTCAGATTCGAGGCAAAATTACCGATCCCCTGACGCACCGGCAAAGGCAGACCCGCCCCATAAGCACTGGAAGCCGGTTTTATTAAATTGCGGTCCAGTTGGCGGTTAAGCTCATGTGTCTCGCGGTTTTGCGCCTCATGGGGGTCCGTGATTCCGGTGGCTTGGGGTGCCGTGCAAGACGCCATAATAATAAATAAAAGGCCTGCTAAAACCGGGGTGAAATTTAATTTCTTTAAGATTTTCATGACACGCAATGACACTCTCAGCAATTTCTTTGTAATTTTGCCCTAAATAGGACGTGCGACGGGAATGCCCAGTGGCAAAGAGCAATAGATATAGGGTTGTGACAGGTTGGATGCAAGATTTATGTATCCGTCTTATCATCCAGCATGTAAACCGTTTCAAACAAGGTTAAAGATTGAAAATGCAAAAACAAGATCATAAACTGGGCTTGGCAGAGCTAAAGGCGGCACGGCGCGAAAACCGCTCGTTGTTCTGGGCTGTCGGGATATTCAGCATATTTGTGAACCTGTTGATGCTGACCGGCCCAATATATATGTTGCAGGTCTATGACCGCGTTTTGGCCAGCGGATCCGAAGAAACGCTATTGGCGCTTTCCATATTGGTGGCCTTTTTGTTTTTGATGATGGGCCTGCTGGATTATGCGCGCGGGCGTGTTTTGGCGCGTATCGGGGCGCGGTTTCAGGCCAGCCTTGATAAACGGGTTTTTTCGGCAGTGCTGCGGGCCAATGCCACCGGGCGTGGCAGCCCTAGCACCAACAGCGGTTTGCGTGATCTGGAAACCGTGCAGCGCTTGCTGACATCGCCCGTGCTAAGCGCGATATTCGATATCCCCTGGACCCCGATATTTATAGCCGGCATTTTTCTGTTTCACCCATGGCTTGGCATTCTGGCGGTTTGCGGTGGCGGTTTACTGATCGCGGTTACTTTTCTTAACCAGTGGGTTACGCGTGATCCGGTTCTAAAGGCCAATATGTCCAGCCACCATGCCGGCCAAATGGCCGAGCAGCTGCGCACCGAAGGCGAATTGGTGCAAAGTCTGGGCATGCAGGGCGCTGTATTTAAGCGTTGGAACATTGCCCGCGAAACCGCGCTTTCCTCAACCGTTCTAGCATCGGATGCAACTGGAAAATTTTCGATCCTGACCAAAACATTTCGCATGTTCTTGCAATCGGCAATGCTGGGGTTGGGCGCCTATCTGGTGCTGCAAGGCCAGCTGACGGCGGGCGCAATGATCGCAGCCTCGATCCTGCTTGGGCGTGCGCTGGCCCCGATCGAGCAATCAATCGGTCAATGGCCGATGGTGCAGGCGGCCTCGCATAGTTGGGATAATCTGGCCGAATTGCTCTCTGGAATACGCGAAGAAAAACCGCGCACCGCGCTGCCAAAACCAAAGGCCTTGCTGACAGCCAAACAGGTCACTGTGGTTCCACCGGGCCAGCAGCAGGCTTCGCTCAGAATGGTTAATTTCATCTTGAAACCGGGGCAGGCAATCGGGGTGATTGGCCCGTCCGGTTCGGGTAAATCCAGCTTGGCGCGTGCCATCACGGGGGTCTGGCGGCTGGCGGGGGGTAAAATCCGGCTGGACGGTGCGGCGCTGGATCAATACGATGCGGATGTGCGCGGCCAACACATCGGTTATCTGCCCCAACGGGTGCAGTTGTTTGACGGCACTATCAGCGAAAACATTGCCCGCATGGCGCTAAAACCCGATGATGCGGCCGTGATCAAAGCCGCCCAACAGGCCGCGGCGCACGAAATGATCCTTGCGTTTCCCGATGGCTACGACACCCGCGTAACGGCCAATGGTGGGCAGCTTTCAGGCGGGCAATTGCAGCGCATCGGGCTGGCCCGCGCGATGTATAATGATCCGGTGATTTTGGTGCTGGACGAGCCTAATTCCAACCTCGATAACGAAGGTTCCAAAGCGCTGAACACAGCAATCCGGCAAATGAAAGCGGCGGGAAATGCGGTGATGATCATGGCGCATCGCCCCGCAGCCATTCAGGAATGTGACCTGTTGCTGATGCTGGATGGCGGCAACGTTCAGGCCTTTGGGCCGCGCGACGAGGTGCTGAAAAAGGTTGTTAAAAACCACGACCAGATCAGCAATAACACGAATAAAGGCGGCGTGACATGAGCATGGATGACAAAAAAGGCTGGTCTGCCCGCAAGCCGCTGGTGCTGGGGTTTTTCAGCCTTTTGTTGTTGGTCGGCGGCTTTGGCACCTGGGCGGTTACCGTGAATATTTCAGGCGCGGTGATGGCGGATGGTCAGGTCGAGGTTGATCAAAACCGTCAGGTGATCCAGCATCCCGATGGCGGGGTGATTGCCAAAATTATGGTGCAGGAAGGCGATCATGTGAATGCAAATGACATTCTACTTAGCCTTGATGCAACAAGATTGCGATCAGAGCTGGCCGTAATCGAGGGGCAATTATTCGAATTGATGGCGCGGCGCGGCCGGCTTGAAGCAGAGCGCGACAAAATAGACCGAATCACGTTTGATACCGAACTGATTGCGGCGGGCACCAAGTCACAAAACACCGCAAGCCTGATGCAAGGTCAGCAACGCCTGTTTGAGGCCCGGCACGAATCGCTGGATCAGGAAATTGCGCAAATGCAAAAACGCGGCTCTCAAATCCATGACCAGATCGGCGGCATCAGCGCCCAGCAAACCGCGCTTGGCTTGCAGCTTGATTTAATCAAACAGGAACTTGAGGCCCAGCAGACCCTGCTTGATCGCGGCCTTGCCCAAGCATCACGCGTTTTGGGGCTGCTGCGCGAAGAAGCGCGGCTGCATGGCACGATGGGCGAGCTTGCCGCCAACAAAGCCCAAGCCGAGGGGCGCATCACCGAAATTGGCATCGAGGTGCTAAAATTTGCCACCAAGCGGCGCGAAGACGCCATCACCAACCTGCGTGATCTGCAATTTCGCGAGATTGAGTTGCAAGAAAAACGTAGCGCTTTAAAAGAGCATCTATCGCGCCTTGATATCCGCGCGCCGGTTTCGGGCATTGTTCACGGCTTGCAGTTTTTTGCCACCCGCGCGGTTATTAAACCCGCCGAACCCGTGCTGTTTTTAGTGCCTCAAGACCGTCCGCTGGTTATTACGGCCAAAATACTGGTCCATAATATCGATCAGGTTTTTATTGGTCAGGAAGTCAGGCTGCTATTTGGCGCATTTGACGCGCGCACTACCCCTGAACTTATGGGGCGTATGGTGAAAATATCGGCCGATGCATTTACCGACAAGCGCACGCAAGCCAGTTATTACCGCTCTGAAATCGTGCTGCTGGACGGCGAGATTGACAGGCTGCCTGAAAACGCAGTTTTAATCCCGGGCATGCCGGTGCAGGCGTTTATCCGCACCAATGATCGCACGCCGCTTACCTATTTGCTAAAACCGCTGGCCGATTATTTTAACCGCTCCTTTCGCGAAAGATAAAATAACGGTTTTCCTGCGCGCCAAACGCAGATAACCTCTGGTAAAACCGACCCAACGGAGAAGCTCATGAGCAACATTTACGAATCCCGCTTAACGGAGTTGGGCATCACCCTGCCCGACGCACCAGCACCTGCCGCCAATTATGTGCCTTACGTTATCGCGGGTGATCTGGTGTTTGTGTCGGGCCAAATCTCGAACGATGCGGGTGGGCTGATTACCGGAAAATTAGGTGGAAATATGGATGTTGCAGCCGGTGCTGCGGCCGCTAAAACTTGTGCGCTTGGGCTGGTGGCGCAACTAAAGGCCGCTTGCGATGGCGATCTGTCGCGGCTTGTCCGGGTGGTTAAACTGGGTGGGTTTGTAAATTCTACCGATGATTTTACCGATCAGCCAAAGGTGATCAACGGGGCCTCTGATTTTCTGGT
>CAYYXZ010000065.1:5478-7107 GCA_964475715.1 uncultured Marinosulfonomonas sp.
GAGCTGGACGTCCAGCTATCGGCCGATGGCCACGCGATGGCATTTCATGATTATGACTTGTACCGGCTAACCGGAATATCGGGCGCAATCCGCACTTTTAACCGTGATGATCTAACCAAAATCTGCCTGTCGGGCTGTGATGAAAACATTCCGACCCTGCCCGAAATTCTGAAAATCATCGCGGGCCAAGTGCCGCTGTTAATCGAACTCAAGGATCAGGACGGCGGCATGGGACCAGACGTTGGCCCGCTGGAGCAATCCGTGGCGCAAGCTCTGCAAAACTACGGTGGGCCTGTTGGCGTCATGAGCTTCAATCCCCATTCCATCGCGGCCTTGGCCAAATATTCCCCCGATACGGCGCGCGGCCTTGTCACCTGTCATTTCCCGGCAGAACACTGGCCAATATTGAATGAAAAAATCCGCGCCCGCCTGCGTGAAATCCCCGATTACAACCGCGTTGGTGCCTGTTTCATTAGCCACCGGCATGATGATTTGCACAGCCCGCAAGTTGCCAGATTAAAGGCTGCCGGGGCCGGTATCTGCTGTTGGACCATTCGCAACCCGGCCGAGGAAACAAGCGCGCGAAAGATTGCAGACACGATTACCTTTGAAGGCTACAGCGCTGAAATCACAAGATAATCACCGGCTGCGTATTTTTTCGACCCGAACGCATTGTGAAACTCCAGCAGATGCATATCGCAAACCTCACTTTCACACAGCAAGGTAATTCTCAAAAAACCACTCCTTTTCAACCAAATCTATTGTGACAAAATCCACAGATATTTGCCAGCTCCCATTATTGTTCTACAAATATCCCCGCGCGGCGCGCATAAAATCTCTTTCACTCTGCAATTGCCTCACCCCGTGCCCCGCGTTACGATCAGCAAAATTGACTAACACGGAAAAAACACCATGCCCCACATCATCGTTATCGGCGCCGGACAGGCTGGCGCATCGCTCACCGCAAAGCTGCGAAATCTTGGGTATGATGGCGACATCACCCTGATTGGCCAGGAATCCGTGCCGCCCTACCAACGCCCCCCGCTTTCCAAAGCGTATCTTTTGGGCGAAATGGACCGCGAGCGCCTGTTTCTGCGCCCCGAACAATTCTATGAAAACCAAAATATCAACCTGCGCCTGAACACAACCGTTACTGGAATTGACCCAAATGCCAAAACCGTCACGATCGCGGGCGACACCCTGAATTACGATCAACTCGCGCTCACCACAGGCTCGCGCCCGCATCATCTGCCCGCCTCGATCGGCGGCAATTTGCGTGGCGTGCATGTGGTGCGCACATTGGCTGATATCGACGCGATGCAGCCAGAGTTTATTGCGGGCAGAAATGCACTGATTGTTGGTGGCGGATACATCGGTCTCGAGGCGGCGGCCGTTGCTGCAAAGCTAAATTTAAACGTCACTTTGGTTGAGATGGCCGACCGTATTTTGCAACGGGTTTCTGCCCCTCAAACCTCGGATTATTTTCGCAATCTGCACACCGAACACGGCGTGAAAATCCTTGAGGGTATCGGGCTGAACCATCTAAGCGGCAAAGGCAAGGTAGAGGCCGCAAAATTGACCAACGGCACAACCATTCCCGTCGATTTTGTTATCACCGGCATTGGCATT
>CAYYXZ010000065.1:7207-8622 GCA_964475715.1 uncultured Marinosulfonomonas sp.
GGCCTGAACACGGGCTATGACAGCGTGATCAGCCGCAAAGGCGACAAAGCGCGCGCGCAATCGCATTGGTATTACGCCGGCAGCACCCTGTTGGCCGTTGATGCGATGAATGATCCGCGCGCCTACATGATCGGCAAACGTTTGATCGAGGCGGCAAAATCACCCGCGCCGGATTTAATCGCAAACCCGCAAACCGATCTGAAATCGCTGCTGAAACCATGAGGATCATCGCGGGGCAACATCGCGGCCTAACGCTTGCCTCGGTTGGCAAAGGCGATACGGCCGCCCATTTGCGCCCCACTTCAGATCGCGTGCGCGAGAGCCTGTTTTCGGTGCTGCTGTCCGGCGTTTATGGTGATCCGATCCGCGGCGCAAATGTGCTGGATTTGTTTGCGGGAACCGGCGCGCTTGGCCTTGAAGCACTCTCGCGCGGGGCGTCTCACAGCACTTTTGTGGATGACGGGCGTAAGGCACAAAACCTAATTCGCGAGAACATTAGCCTGACCCGCCGCCAATCCGACGCTACGATTTTACGCGCAAATGCCACCCGTTTGCCTGTCAACAAAGGCAAAGCCTGTAATCTGGTTTTCCTTGATCCACCTTATGGGCAAGGGCTGGGGCAACTGGCGCTTGCCTCGGCTTGTGCAAATAACTGGCTGGCTGAAAACGCGTTGATCATCTGGGAGGAAAACAGCCCGCAACATGCTGCAGATGGTTTTGAGCTGCACGACCAACGTAAATACGGCGATACTTGGGTTTCAATAATCGAGAAGCTTTAACCATACGTCGGATGAAATAGCCCGGCAGGCGACAGTGTGAAAATATCACAACCATCCGCCGTCACGCCAACAGAATGTTCAAACTGCGCCGACAGGGATTTATCGCGCGTTACGGCCGTCCAGTCATCGGCCAAAACCTTGGTTTCAGGTCGGCCCAGATTAACCATTGGCTCAATCGTGAAAAACATGCCTTCCTCTAAAACAGGTCCGGTTCCGGCTCGGCCATAATGCAGCACATTGGGCGGCGCATGAAAAACCTGCCCCAACCCATGCCCGCAAAAATCACGCACCACAGACATGCGCTGGGCCTCGACATAGCTCTGAATTGCGTGGCCGATATCGCCAAAACTATTGCCTGGCTTCACCGCCTCGATCCCCAGCATCAGCGCATCATGCGTAACCTCGATCAACCGCTCGGCCTTGCGCCCCAGTTTGCCGGCCACATACATCCGGCTGGTATCGCCAAACCAGCCGCCAAGAATAACGGTGACATCAACATTAACAATATCACCGGATTTCAGAATTTTATCACTCGGAATGCCGTGGCACACCACATGGTTCACCGAAATGCAGCTGGCGTGCTTATACCCCTTGTAGCCAATCGTGGCCGAGGTTGAATCCGACGCATCAATTCGC
>CAYYXZ010000066.1:0-8390 GCA_964475715.1 uncultured Marinosulfonomonas sp.
AGTATCAGGGCGACCTCGTTTATAAACTGTTCCGGCAATTAATTTTTTTTTGACTACTGGCCAGTTTTAGTTTGTCCTTATGTTGCCTATTCATCAGGCCAATCAATTGGTTTGTTTTTTGCTTGGAAAACCAAATGTTATCAGGAACATTCTTATCGATTATATCTATTAAGGATTGTGGGCATGAGGTGTTAACATCCAAATTCCACCAAACCCAGTTATTTTGAAGGATTCTGGGCAGGCGGCCATAAGCTTTTTCAAGTTGTGCGGGTTTATTTTTACTTTGTTTGCTTATAATGTCCGTGGGTAAAAATAGGTTTTTGTGAACGCCAATAATAAATAAGCGAGGGCGTGAGTGGGGAACAAATCCCCTTGCATCGATAATATGGGCACCGACATTATAGCCAAGACGGGAAATTTCACGAATAACAGCAATGAAATCGGTGCCATTATTTGAGCTTAGTAAGCCGACAACATTTTCAAAGGCAATTATCTTAGGCGCAAAACCGGAATCTACAGCCATCTTAACCTGTTTAATCCAAGGGTGAAACGCCGATGATTTTTGTCCGTTTAGGCCATGGCCATTCCCTGCCAAGCTGAAGTCTTGACAGGGTGAGCTGGCCCAATACAAGTCGATATTTTGATGTAGTAGCTTGTTATCCAGTTTGGCAATATCACCTTCAATAAGGTGCTCGTTTGACCAGTTTTCTTTGTAAGCTCGACATTTTTTAGCATCTATATCATTTGCTAACAAGCAGTCCCAAGTGCGCCCAAGCCCAGCTCGTGCCATTCCCCCACCAGAGAAAAATTCTGCAAATGTGTAGTTGGGCACCTGTTGGGTCTCCTTTTGTTCTGAATATTTATATAATAGAATTATGGCCATGTCGACAATAACTGGATGATAGTTACCCTTGTAGTAAGAGTGTAAACATCTTAAATAGAAAGATGGCGGGTTCTGCCTTTCTCGTGAATAGAGGTTCAATTCCAGTGGCCTTAATTAACTCCTAGGGAGCTGGCTCTGTCTGGATCGTGGTTCATTTATCCGGTACCCACCTGTACATACAGGTTCTCAGGAATTTACGCACCTCTACGGTTTGCGCGGTCCCGCCACCTACTTAACCCTTTGAAATAGGCTGCTTTTCGCCCGTTGTAATGGCAGCGGGTTGCAGTTTTAACACCAGCTCATCACGCTTGCCGCCCTTTGGCTCATCATCATCTTGCAGCCGCATAACGGCAATGCCAAATTGAACGCCGGAAAAAATAATGCCGTTGAACATAAACAGCATAACGCCAGCCAGCCAACCCATGGACGAGCTGCTGATCAGTTGCCACAGATTGGCAATGTTGAAATAAAACAACAAGCCAACGAAAACAGCCGACAGGCCAAAGCCGTAAAAAACACTGCGAATATAAAGGCTGATCAGTTTGGGCATGATGCGTTCCGTATCTGGATTGGTTAAATTTACTTTATTGTTTTTAGGCGCAATGGCAAGCGCGCCACCGTAACGCAGCGCTGCCAAAATAGCAAAAGGGCCGCCAAAACCGGCAGCCCTTTATGGTTTTCATCAAACAGACACTATCTTGCCTGCGCGGCCTTAGCAGCTGTAATACATCTTGTATTCAATGGGGTGGGGCGTGTGCTCATAGGCATAAACCTCGTCCCATTTCAGCGCGGCGTAAGCCTCGATCTGGTCCTTGGTGAACACATCACCGGCCAGCAAAAAGTCGTGATCGGCCTCCAGACAATCCAGCGCCTCGCGCAATGAGGCACAAACCGTCGGGATACCGGCCAGCTCTTCTGGCGGCAGATCGTAAAGGTCTTTGTCAGATGCCGGGCCGGGATCGATCTTGTTTTTGATGCCGTCCAGACCGGCCATCAGCAGGGCGGCAAAACACAGATACGGGTTGGCGGCGGGGTCGGGAAAACGGGCCTCGACGCGCTTGGCCTTTGGTGATTCTGTCCACGGAATACGCACGCAACCCGACCGGTTCGAGGCCGAATACGCCCGCAAAACAGGTGCCTCAAAGCCCGGGATCAGGCGTTTATAGCTGTTGGTTGACGGGTTGGTGAACGCGTTCAGGGTTTTGGCGTGCTTTAAAATGCCACCGATAAACCACAGCGCCTCGCTTGACAGATCGGCGTATTTATCGCCTGCAAACAATGGCTTGCCATCTTTCCAGATCGACATGTTCACGTGCATCCCGCTGCCGTTATCACCCGAAATCGGCTTTGGCATAAAGGTGGCGGTTTTGCCGTAAGCGTGGGCTACGTTGTGGATCACGTATTTGTATTTTTGCAGCTCGTCGGCCTGATGCGTCAATGAGCCGAAAATCAAACCCAATTCGTGCTGACAGGACGCAACCTCGTGGTGATGCTTGTCCACCTTCATGCCCAGACGTTTCATCGTCGAGAGCATCTCAGAGCGAATATCCTGCGCATCATCAATCGGGTTCACCGGAAAATAGCCGCCCTTGATGTCGGGACGATGGCCCATGTTGCCCATTTCATATTGCGTATCGGTGTTCCACGAGGCGTCATTGGCATCGACCTCAAAGGAAACCTTGTTCATCTCGACACTGAAACGCACATCGTCAAACAGGAAAAATTCGGCCTCGGGTCCGTAATATGACACATCGCCAATGCCGGTGGAAACCAGATAGGCCTCGGCCTTTTGGGCTGTGCCGCGCGGATCGCGGGTGTATGGCTCGCCGGTGTCAGGCTCGACCACCGAACAATGCACCGCCAGGGTTTTTTCGGCATAAAACGGATCAATATAGGCGCTTGCCGGATCCAGCATCAGCTTCATGTCGGAATTATCGATCGACTTCCAGCCGGCGATGGAGGATCCGTCAAACATGAAACCTTCCTCAAGAAAATCCTCGTCCACCAGATCGGCAACGATTGTGACGTGCTGCAACTTGCCGCGCGGATCGGTAAAACGCACATCGACATATTCAATGCTCTCGTCCTTGATCAGTTTCAACATAGCTGTGTTGTCCATTTTATCTTCCTTTTCCCATCTAAAAATATTTGGCCGCTTTGGCCGGTTAGCCTAAATCGCGTCTTCGCCGGTTTCGCCGGTGCGAATGCGTATGGTTTGCTCAACCGGCGAGACGAAAATCTTGCCATCGCCAATTTTGTTGGTGTTTGCGGCCTCGATAATGGCCTCGACGGCCGCATCGACCATATCGTCGGGCAGCACCATTTCGATTTTCACTTTGGGCAGAAAATCCACCACATATTCGGCCCCGCGATACAGCTCGGTGTGGCCCTTTTGGCGCCCAAAACCCTTGACCTCGATCACGCTCAGCCCCTGAACGCCAACATCTTGCAGCGCCTCTTTGACCTCGTCCAGTTTGAAAGGTTTGATAATCGCTTCGATCTTCTTCATGCTCCGACTCCTTTGGCAGGTTTCGCAAGTAACAAAACACCATTCAAATGCGCGAAACAATTGGCTATGACAGGTGGGCAGGGGGCAGGGCTTGATTTAATAGCAATTGCCTAAATGTTGGGCGCAGAGCCTGTTTTTTAAGCGAAATTGAATCGCTAGGAAAAGCAATAATAAAGCGCCTGACGGCTGTCCATATTCACAAATGCGCGGGCCGGTGTGTTGGGTGCGGATGCTTTGTCGGGTTTTGCTGCGTTAAAAATTCAGGCAATCAGCCCGATTTGACGCGCCCCGTCCAGCAGATCCGTCGCAATCAAATGGCCCTTTTTGCGCATCTGCGCGGAGGGCTGATTGAGATCGGGCACTTGCACTGTGTGCGCGCCAGAACTTATGGCGGCCGTTGCCCCCGGATCGCTGTCTTCAAAGGCCACACATTGGCGGGCCTCAAGCCCGATCATTTCCGCCGCCCTGTGATAAATATCAGGCGCAGGTTTGCCGCGCGGCACCTGCTCTCCTCCGACCACATATTGGAAAAATCCAATAATACCAGATAGTTCCAGGTGATGTCGCGCCAAACTGGTTCTAGAAGATGTCGCCACCACACACGGCATTCCTTGGGCTTTCAGCAGCTTTAACAATTCGCTGACACCGGATTTAAGCGCAATGCCACCGGCCACCACCGCGCTTACATCCGCCGTCCAGGCGGCCGAAAAAACATCATAATCCACGCGCCCGTTTAGCGCGTGGCGCAGGATTATGGCGCTGGAATCACGGCGCAGCCCGATCATTTGCAGACCGACATCGCCGATATCGTCCAGATTAAAACCCAAGGCCGTGCGCCCAAAAGCATCAACCACCAGCCGCTCGGTATCCAGCAGCAGGCCATCCATGTCAAACATCACGCCTTGATAATTCATTCGCCCCTAACTTTTGGCCAAATCGCGCAACACATAATGCAACACGCCGCCATGCTCGATATATTCGATCTCGATCTCGGTATCGATGCGACATTTAATCGAAATTTCCTTGCTTGTGCCATCGGCGTAACCGATCACGGCCGGCATCTGCGACAGCGGCACAATCTTGCCCTCCAGCCCGCTGATCGATACGGTTTCGGTGCCTTTCAGCCCCAAGGATTTCCGACAATCATCGCCGGTAAATTCAAACGGAATCACGCCCATCCCCACCAGATTTGAGCGGTGAATGCGCTCAAAGCTTTCGGCAATCACGGCCTTCACACCCAGCAACGCGGTGCCTTTGGCGGCCCAGTCGCGGCTGGATCCGGCCCCGTATTGTTCGCCCGCAATAATCACCAGCGGCGTGCCGGCGTCTTGATACGCCATCGCGGCCTCAAAAATTGAGGTCTGCGTACCGTCCGGCCCAACAGTATAGCCGCCTTCAACCCCGTCCAGCATTTCGTTTTTAATGCGGATATTGGCGAATGTGCCGCGCATCATGATCTCGTGGTTGCCACGGCGCGATCCATAGGAATTGAACTCGCTGACCGGCACTTGGCGCTCGATTAAATACTGGCCGGCGGGGGTGCTCTGGGCAAAACCGCCGGCGGGGCTGATGTGATCGGTCGTGACCATATCGCCTAAAATGGCCAAAATCTTGGCATCCTTAACATTTGAAATCGTGCCCGCCTCGGCTGGCATATTCTGGAAATACGGCGGGTTCTGGATATAGGTCGAGCTGGGCGGCCAATCATAGGTCTGGCTGTCGGTGGTTTGCACGGCCTGCCATTTTTCATCGCCTGCAAACACATCGGCATATTTTTTCAAAAACGCCTCGCGGGTGACGGTGCGATCCACGGTTTGCGAGATTTCTTGCGTGCTTGGCCAGATGTCTTTTAGATAAACATCGCCCCCGTCGCGGTCTTGGCCGATCGGATCCGTTGCAATGTTGATATCCATCGTGCCGGCCAGCGCATAGGCCACCACCAACGGCGGGCTGGCCAGATAATTGGCGCGCACATCCGGGCTGATGCGGCCTTCAAAGTTGCGGTTGCCCGACAGCACGGCCGTGGCCACCAGATCACCCTCGGCGATGGCGGCCGATATTTCGGGTTGCAGCGGGCCGGAATTGCCGATGCAGGTGGCGCAGCCGTAACCAACCAGATTAAAGCCGATCGCGTCCAGCTCAACCTGCAAACCGGCCGCTTCCAGATATTCGCTGACCACTTGGGATCCGGGCGCAAGCGAGGTTTTCACCCAAGGTTTTCGTGTCATGCCCAAGGCGGCGGCCTTTTTGGCCACCAGCCCCGCGCCGATCATCACGTAAGGGTTGGATGTGTTGGTGCAGGACGTGATCGAGGCAATCACCACCTTGCCGCTTTTCATCGTGTAATCTTCGCCTTCAACCGCGATTTCCTTGTCCATCGGGCGTTTGAAGGTTTCTTGCATTTCGGTGCGAAACGCCGATTTGGCATCCGTTAAGACCACATAATCTTGCGGGCGTTTGGGGCCGGAAATGGCCGGAACGATCGTGCCCATATCAAGGCTCAGGGTGTCGGTGTAAACCGGCGCGTAATTCTCGGTGCGCCAAAAACCGTTTTCTTTGGCATAGGCCTCGACCAGCGCAATCCGCTGCTCGTCGCGGCCCGAAACCCGCAGGTAACGCAAGGTTTCATCGTCAATCGGAAAGAAGCCGCAAGTGGCGCCATATTCCGGTGCCATGTTGGCGATTGTGGCGCGATCGGCCAGCGGTAAACGGTTTAAACCTTCGCCGTAAAATTCAACAAACTTGCCCACAACCCCTTGAATTCTAAGCAATTCAACCACCTTCAAAACCAGATCGGTCGCGGTGGTGCCTTCAACCATTTCGCCCGTCAGCTCAAAGCCCACAACCTCGGGGATCAGCATTGATAATGGCTGGCCCAGCATCGCCGCTTCGGCCTCGATGCCGCCAACACCCCAGCCCAAAACGGCCAAACCGTTGACCATGGTGGTGTGGCTGTCGGTGCCGACAAGCGTGTCGGGATAGGCAACTTCGACACCATTCTGATCGGTATCGGACCAGATGGTTTGGGACAGATATTCCAGATTTACCTGATGGCAAATACCGGTGCCCGGCGGCACCACGCGAAAATTATTAAAGGCGTTCTGGCCCCATTTCAAAAACGTGTAACGCTCCATGTTGCGCTCGTATTCGCGTTTCACATTTTGAGCGAACGCGCGCGGGGTGCCGAAATTATCAATCATCACCGAGTGGTCAATCACCAGATCAACCGGGGCCAGCGGATTGATTTTTTGCGGATCCCCCCCAAGGCCCAACAGCCCGTCGCGCATCGCCGCCAGATCAACCACGGCCGGCACTCCGGTGAAATCCTGCATCAAAACACGCGCCGGGCGATACGCGATTTCGCGCGGGTTTTTGCCGCCCAATTTGGCCCAGTCGGAAAACGCCTTGATGTCGTCCAGATGCACGGTTTTGCCGTCCTCAAAGCGCAGCATATTTTCCAAAACCACGCGCAAGGCAACGGGCAGGCGCGAAAAATCACCAAGACCGGCGGCCTCGGCGGCTTTGATCGAATAAAAATCTATGGTTTGCTTGCCGATTTTCAGGGTGCGGCGCGTTTTGGCGCTGTCTTGTCCGACGGTGATTGTCATTGCTGGCTCCGATTTGGCTGACAAGGGCGATGGCCCTTTTGGTGTGCTTTTGAACTATCTAAGCGATGTTATCAAGGGATGCTTGCCTTTGTATACCATTGCACACAATTAAATTAAAGCCCGAATGTTACCAAAACGCGCAAGATGCTCGCAAAACCTTGATTGGCAATTTACTTGTAACTGGCATAGGTAAATTCAAGGCGCAGATAAAAGAGGCGACACATGCGGAAATTAGGGTTTTTGATATTCGGGGTCTGGATGTCGGTTGCAGGGGCCGTTTGGGCCGATTCCGGCTCGGTTTCGTCTGCGGGTTCTGCGGTTCTGGTCGAGCTTTATACCTCGCAGGGCTGTTCCAGCTGCCCTCCGGCCGATGAATTTTTGGGCAAATTGGCCAAACGCGACGATGTGATCGCGCTGTCTCTGCATGTGGATTACTGGGATTATATCGGCTGGAAAGACAGCTTTGCACGCCCGGAATTCACCAAACGCCAACATTCCTATGCTTACGCGGCGGGCAAAAATATGGTTTTCACGCCGCAAATGGTGATCGGTGGTCAGGACATAGCGGGGGGCACCAAATTTGCCAAAGTCAAGGCATTGATCAAGGCCCGCCAGCAAGAAATAAGTCCGGTCAAACTGGTGCTGGAACGTAATGGCCAGACGCTGGTTATAAAGGCCCAAACCGATGATGCGCCGCTTGAAATGGTCGTGCAACTGGTGCGTTATATCGACGGAGAAAAGGTGATGATCAAGCGCGGCGAAAATGCTGGTCGCCAGATCAGATATCATAATGTGGTGACGGATTGGAGCGTGCTAACCAATTGGAATGGCACGCAACCTTTGTCAATCTGTGCGGAAATTAGCGGCGATGATGCGGTTGTGGTGGTTGTGCAGGTTGCCGGTTATGGTCCGGTTTTGGCGGCCGTGCGGCTGCGCTGACGTTCGGGTTTCCAGCGCCGGTGAATCCAGAACCACTGGCCCATATGCGCGCGCACCATTTTCTCCATGTTGTCGTTGATGGCCTGTGTCATGGTGTGGGCATCGTCATGCGCGATGGGCGCGTCGGCCAGAATGGAAAAATCCAGCCCGTTTGCAGCCCGGATTCCGTAAATCGGCAACAGCAGCGCATCCATTTTAAGCGCCATTTTTGCCGCCGACAGCGCGGTCGGGGCCGGTTTGGCAAAAAAACTTAAATCGGCACCGCTGCGCATATATTGATCAACCCCGAAAAAAGTCATGCCACCGCTGCGCAAAAACCGCACCATTTGGGCCAGACCTTTGCGATCGCGTGCAAAAAGCGGGGTAGCGATGTGCGAAATTGCGGCCTCGTAATGTTTGTTGTAAAATGAATTTTTCATTGGCATGTAAATCGCGCCGACCTGATAACCTT
>CAYYXZ010000067.1:0-2612 GCA_964475715.1 uncultured Marinosulfonomonas sp.
ATCCACCTATACCAAGGCTGTGCGCGCGGGCAAATTTGCCACCTGTCGGGGCCATGTTTTTGCCGGTGAAGATTTGCTGCGGGCCAGATTAATCGAATCGGTGATGTGTGATTTTCACATTGATACCGCCGAAATCCTGCGCGATTTTGAGATTTCGCGCCCGCAGCTTGAGGCAATGTATCATCGCGCCGCCACTGATTTTGAAAACCTGCCCCAAATCAGTGCCCAAGGTTTTACAATCCCGATGCAGGCCCGCCCATTAACCCGGCTGATTGCCCGCAGCTTTGATGCTTATGATATGTCAAAAGCCGGCCATAGCGCGGCGGTTTAGCCGTTTTTCACTTGCAAATCAAAGGCCGCCGCCATCAAGGCGCGGGTGTAATCCGTTTGCGGGGCATCAAAAATCGCATCCGCATCGCCCATTTCCACCACATCGCCTTGCTTCATCACCATCACTTTATGCGCCATCGCCCGCACCACGCGCAAATCATGACTAATAAATAAATAAGCCAGCCCGTGCTTTTGTTGCAATTCACGCAACAAATCCACAATCTGAACCTGCACCGTCATATCCAGCGCCGAAGTCGGCTCGTCCAACACCAACAGTTTGGGGCGCAAAATCATCGCGCGCGCAATGGCAATCCGCTGGCGCTGACCACCGGAAAATTCATGCGGGTAACGGTCCATTAAATCAGGCTCCAACCCGACCTCAATCATAATGTCGCGCACCATTTCACGCACGTCGCGACCCGGCTCCAAACCATGCACGCTTAAACCCTCGGCGATGATCTGCTCAATCGACATCCGTGGCGAAAGCGATCCGAACGGGTCTTGAAACACAATCTGCATATCCCGGCGCAAGGGCCGCATCTGGCGCGGTCTCCAACCATCAATGCCCTGCCCCAAAAACACAATTAGCCCTTTTGACGGGATCAGCCGCATAATCGCCAGCGCCAGCGTGGTTTTGCCCGACCCGCTTTCGCCTACAATGCCCAGCGTTTCACCGCGCCGAACCGAAATCGTTGCGTTATTCACCGCCTTCACATGGCCAACCGTGCGCCGCAACAGGCCGCGAAAAATCGGGAACCAAATGCGCAAACCATCTGTGCGCACCACATCCTCGGCATCATCGGGAACCGGACCAGGCTTGCCCACAGATTCCGCATTCAGCAAGGCTTTGGTATATTCATGCTGCGGATTGTCAAAAATCTTGCCAGTTGGTCCCTCTTCGACAATCTTGCCATCCTTCATCACATAAACCCGATCGGCAATTTTGCGCACGATGCCCAGATCATGGGTGATGAACAACAAGCTCATTTTTTCAGAGCGTTTCAGCCCGGCCAGCAGCTCCAGAATTTGGGCCTGAATGGTGACATCCAGCGCCGTTGTCGGCTCATCCGCGATCAGCAATTCGGGTTTATTGGCCAGCGCCATCGCAATCATCACCCGCTGGCGTTGACCACCCGACAGCTGATGCGGATAAGAGCCAAGCCGCGCCTCGGCATCATAAATCCCGACTTTGGCCAACAGCTCTAAAATACGCTTTTTGGCGGGTGTTCCGTGCAATCCCTGATGCAAAGACAGGCTCTCGGCCAGCTGTTTTTCAATGGTGTGCAACGGGTTCAGGCTGCTCATCGGTTCTTGGAAAATAAAGCTGATATCGTTGCCGCGCACCCGCCGCAGTTCGGCTTCGCTTGCCCCGACCAGCTCGCCGCCTTCATAAGAAATGCTGCCGGTAATCCCCGCACTTTCAGGCAACAAAGACACGGTAGAAAGCGCCGTCACCGATTTGCCCGAACCGGATTCGCCCACAATCGCCACGGTTTCACCACGCCCGACACTCAACGAAACACCCCGGACCGCGCGGGTTTCTTTACCGTCTTGGCGAAAGGTTATGCACAGGTCTTTAATTCGCAAAATATCTTTCATTCAAAGGTCTTTCTGGGGTCAAACGCATCGCGCACCCCCTCAAAAATAAAGACCAGTAACGACAGCAAAATCGCAAAGGTGAAAAACGCGGTAAAGCCCAACCACGGGGCCTGAATATTTTGCTTGGCCTGGCGCGTCAGCTCGCCCAGTGAAGGCAAGGATGACGGCAAACCGAAACCCAGAAAATCCAGCGTGGCCAGCGTAGCGATTGCGCCGGTGATGATGAACGGCAGAAAGGTTAACGTGGCGACCATGGCGTTTGGCAGCATGTGGCGAAACATGATAACGCTGTCCGAAACGCCCAGCGCCTTGGCCGCGCGCACGTATTCAAAATTGCGCGCCCGCAAAAATTCGGCTCGCACCACCCCGACCAACGCAGGCCAGCCAAACAGGATGGTGATAAAGACCAAAAGCCAAAAACTTCGCCCTAAAATCGCGAACAAAATGATGATCACGTAAATCGACGGGGTCGAGCCCCAGATTTCCAGCAACCGCTGAAATGTCAAATCGACCCAGCCGCCAAAATAACCCTGCACGGCCCCTGCAGCAATGCCGATCACCGATCCAATGCCCGAAACCAGCAAGGTAAAAAACACCGCCAGACGAAACCCGTAAAGCACCCTTGCCGCCACATCGCGTTTGGTGTCATCGGTGCCCAGCCAGTTATGCGCGTTGGGCGGCGA
>CAYYXZ010000067.1:2630-4979 GCA_964475715.1 uncultured Marinosulfonomonas sp.
GGATGTCGACGATGGTGTTGTAAGAATAGGGAATAATCGGCCAAACCATCCAGCCCGCCTGAATTTTTTCACCCGCAACCGTGCCATCTTTGGCATCTTCAATCACCGTTTCGGGATCATCCCAGCATTCTTGGCGACCGCCGGTTTTGATCAGACATTTCACCTCGATATCGCGGTAAATCGCTTCGGTTTTGAAATCCCCGCCGAATTTGGTTTCGGGGTAAAATTTGAAAATCGGCATGTGAAGCTCACCACGAAAGCTCACCAGAATCGGTTTGTCATTGGCGATAAATTCAGCAAACAAAGACATGCCAAACAGCACGCTGAAAATAATCAGCGACCAATAAGCACGTTTATTGCGGCGGAAATTACGCCAGCGGCGACTGTTCAGGGCGTTCATTGCCATCAGCTGCCCCGCCCTTCAAAATCAATCCTTGGATCAATGAAAACATACATAATATCCGATAAAATCCCGACCACCAGCGCCAACAGGCCAAAGGCATAAAGCGTGCCAAACATCACGGGATAATCGCGCTCGACCACAGCCTCAAAACCCAGCCGGCCTAATCCGTCAAGCGAAAACAGGGTTTCGATAATCAAGGAGCCGCCAAAAAACACCCCAACAAAAAGCGCCGGAAAACTGGCGATCACGATCAGCATGGCGTTGCGAAAAACATGGCCGTAAAGCACCGCGTTTTCCGACAAACCCTTGGCCTTGGCCGTGACCACATATTGTTTTTTAATTTCATCCAGAAACGAATTTTTTGTCAACAAAGTCAGCGTGGCAAACGAGGCAATCGTCGAGGCCAGCACCGGCAACGTGATGTGCCAAAGGTAATCCAGCACTTTGCCGATCATCGTCAGATCCTCAAAATTATTCGAGGTCAGCCCGCGCAAGGGGAATATTTTCCAGTAAGATCCGCCCGCAAACAGCACCAGCAACAGGATCGCAAACAAAAATCCGGGGATGGCGTAGGCCACGATAATCGCCGCAGAAGTCCATGTGTCAAACCGGCTGCCATCGCGCACTGCCTTGCGAATGCCCAAAGGAATCGAAATCATGTAGGCAAGCAATGTCGACCACAGCCCCAGCGTAATCGAGACCGGCATTTTTTCAATCACCAGATCAAATACGCTAACGCTGCGAAAATAGCTTTCGCCAAAATCAAAGCGCAAATAATCCCACATCATGTGGAAAAAACGCTCCAGCGGCGGTTTGTCAAAGCCAAACTGGATTTCCAGCTCTCTGATAAATTCCGGCGGCAGACCGCGCGCACCCTGATAACGCGCATCCCCGCCTATTTGACCACCACCGGCATCACCACCGCCCGCAATAACTGAAAATGCATCGCCCTCGCCTTCCAGATTGGCCAGGATTTGCTCAATCGGCCCGCCAGGAACAAACTGGATCAGGGCAAAATTGATCACCATAATACCAATCATCGTCGGAATGATCAGCAGCAATCGCCGAAAAATATATGCGCCCATTTACCTGTTGCCTGCTTTTTATTATTATCGAAACGCACCCGCCGCCCTTAGAGCTTCGGATTTTTCGGGGTTATACCACCAAATTGACATCTCGCCCAAGCCACTTTTTGGTGGGGTGTCGGTGTAGGGGCGCTCGAACATGTCAAAATAGGCGATATTATGCACAGGTTTGTACCATTGCGGCACCCAGATATGCATTGAGCGCAGCACCCGGTCCAGCACTTTAACGGCCACGTTCAGATCATCGCGAGTTTGGGCAGCTTCGATGATTTCGATCAATTTATCAACAGCCGGATCATCCACACCCGCAATATTACGCGACCCCAGCAATTGGGCCGTGGCACCGCCAAACATGCCGCGCAGCTCAATGCCCGGAGTTTGCGACATGACGTAACGGCGCACGGTAATATCGAAATCAAAGTTCTTTTCACGGTTCTGGGCTTGGGCCGCATCGACAAGATTATAAACCGCATCGACCCCCAAACGTTGCAGGTTTTTCACATAAGGCAGGATGATGCGCTCAAATGACGGGCTGTTGTTTAGAAATTCGATCGTCAGCTTTTCGCCCGCTTCATTATAGCGAAACCCGTCGCTGCCGACTTTCCAGCCCGCTTGGTCCAGCAATTTACCCGCGCGGCGTAACACGGCCCGGTCTGATAATCTTTCCGCCTTTGAAACCGCCGGCACAAAAGCCGGGTCACTAAAAACATCCGCCTGAATATATCCGCGCAAACTTTCCATCAACGCCAGCTCTTGCAATGATGGCAGCCCTTGGGCCTGCAAATCCGAATTTTCCCAAAAACTGTCGGTGCGCTCGTAAAGCCCGTGAAACAGTTTTGCGTTGGACCATTCAAAATTAAA
>CAYYXZ010000067.1:5079-8378 GCA_964475715.1 uncultured Marinosulfonomonas sp.
ACATCAAAATTATTCTTGCCAACATTTACCGGCAAATCGCGCGCCCAATAATCGTCGCGCCGCTGATACGAAACCATCCGACCCGCATCGACTCTTAGCAATTTATAAGGGCCAGAACCCAGCGGCGGCTCTAACGTAGATTCCGCGAAATCACGGGTTTGATAATAGGCCTTGGAAAAAATCGGCAGACCCGCGGCATTCATCGGCAATTCACGAAATGACGCGCCGGCCGCAAAGGTAAATTTTACGGTTAACGGGTCCAGCGCCTCGACCGTTTCAAAATCCTTGTAAGCAACTTTAAAGCTGGGCACGCCTTTTTCCATCAGGACGTTGAACGAAAACACCACATCTTCGGCCCGTAACGGGGTGCCATCGGAAAATTCGGCCTCGGGGCGCATGTGGAAAATCACCCAAGAACGATCCTCGGGGTATTCAATAGTGTGGGCCACAAGCCCGTATAATGAATCCGGCTCGTCCAGGTTTCCGGTCATCAATGTGTCAAAAAATACGCTCGACAACCGCGCCGCGCTGCCCTTCAGGATAAACGGCGACAGGCTGTCAAATGTGCCAAACGCCCAAGTTGAAAACGTACCGCCCTTGGGCGCATCCGGGTTTACATAACTGAAATGCGGGAAATCGGCGGCATATTTCAGCTCGCCAAAAGTGGAAATGCCGTGGGATTTAATGATCTTTTGATCGGCCCGCAGCTCAGAGACCATCAAAACCAAAATCGCCAGCGCAATAAAACCGGTAAAAAAGGCGCGCGACCACCCCGCAGGATTATAATGTTGAAGTTTTGCAATCACCTTGGCGTGTCGAATTGGCATATATTATCCTTCCGGTCCGTTTTTTGCAGCCGCTTGCTTGTGCCAGCTAAAGATGGCTGCTGACAATAATCAAGCTGATATTGCACTACTAACACCGAATTGACCAAATAGGCTGGCTAAAGATAAAAAACCCGCCCTGAAACATCGGGCGGGTTAAAATACGGGTTGGAATACTGTGACCCGGCTTATTCGGTAATCGTGGCCAGATAGGCGATCAGGTTTGCGCGCTCGTCCATTTTGCGCAATCCTGAAAAAGTCATTCGGTTGCCCGGAATCAGATCTCTAGGGTTGGCCAGAAACTGGTCTAGTCGCTCGACCGTCCACTGGCCGCCAAACTCTTTCATGGCGTCAGAATATCTGAACCCATCAGAAATGGCGACATCGCGACCAACGATACCAACCAGATACGGGCCGGTAACATTGACACCTAACTCAAGCTTGTGACAGGCTTGGCATTTCTTAAAGGCTCTGGCGCCTTTATCCAGATCGGCCACGGCCAGTAATTCGGCAAAATTAAGCTCGACAACTTCTTCTTTTTCCTCAGCAGCGTCTGGTGCATCCGTTTTGGCAAGGAATTGTTCATCGCCAAGGCGGTTTTGCGTTTGATATAAACCGTTCGACACCAAAAGAGCCAGCAGGCCGATAACCAAGGGAATACCCACCCCAAGCGCCGTTTTTATCAGTCCAGAAAATTTCATGTGGCTACCTATCTTGGCTACTGTATGCATTTATATAACTGCATTTCCACCCCGTTCCAAGGGCCGAAAATGCCTGATTACACCTTTATCCTAAACAAATCGCTACGATCTAGCGGGACGTATAGGCATCATGGCTTTCCGTTTGATTTGCTGTCGGGCCGGCATCATAACTGGCAATTTCTCCATAGCTGCCGTATGCTGCCTTTGGATCTTCAAACAAAACCGACACCCCAAGCAACAGCAAAATAAAGCCAACCGGCCCCGCCATAAATATGATCGGCGTCTCGATAAAATCGCTGATTAATTTGCGCATTGATTTCTTTCGGGCCATGTTGCCAATCCTTACCATTAACGTTTTATCCTATCTACCTACTTTCCCTGCCCAACTGCAAGGTGTAGTTAACACGACAGAATACCATCTTTATTGACGAAAGCACCAAAATGGCCGCAAAAATAGCATTTCAAGGCGAACCGGGCGCCTATTCACATCAGGCCTGTATCGCGGCGCGGCCCGATTTTATCCCGTTGCCGTGTCGCACCTTTGAGGACGCAATCGAAGCCGTGCGCCGCGGGCAAGCCGATCTGGCCATGCTGCCCGTTGAAAATTCTACTTACGGGCGGGTTGCCGATATTCACCAGTTATTACCGGCCTCCGGTTTGCATATTATCGACGAAACTTTCGTGCGGGTGCATATTAATCTGCTGGCCCCCAAAGGCACAAAAATTGCACAAATCAAAAACGCAATGAGCCATGTAATGCTGCTGGGCCAATGCCGAGACTTTCTAAATCAACATAACATCCACCGGATTATCGGCGCTGACACTGCCGGATCGGCCCAACATGTGGCCAAAGAAAACAACCCCGAACTGGCCGCCTTGGCGTCCGAGTTGGCCGGCGATATTTACGGGCTGGATGTAATTGCCCGCCACATCGAAGACCATGATAAAAACACCACCCGTTTTCTGATTATGTCACGCGAGGAAAACCTGAAGCGGCGCGGCAAAACCGTAATGGTCACCTCGTTTGTGTTTCGTGTGCGCAATATTCCCGCAGCGCTTTACAAAGCCATGGGCGGTTTTGCCACCAATGGTGTGAATATGACAAAACTGGAAAGCTACATGGTGGGCGGCTCATTTACCGCCACACAGTTTTACGCCGAAATCGAAGGCCACCCTGATGATAAAAGCGTGCAACTGGCCATGGAAGAGTTGGCGTATTTTACCGATATGATCAGCTTGCTTGGCGTTTATCCGGCCCATCCCGAACGCCGTTAGATCAGCGGCGCTAGCGCAGCGGTCCGGTTTTGTGGCCCATCTCGGTATCTGTAGCAAATTTTGCGATCCAATCCCTGTATTTCTTTACCGATTTAGCCTTGGTCAGTCGCATGGTTTGCAATATCAAACGCGACGCCAGCGAATTTGATTCAAGTTTTGTGCAAATATTCAGACGCGTGTGGTTGCGCGATAATGCAATCAATTCAATCACCGTATCCCCCTTCAGGCCCCCGATGCGAAACACCGCAACCAACCGGTTCGGAGCATCCAGTTCAATCAGATCCGTTTTGACAAGCCTGATTTTACCGCGAATTTTCGTCTCTATATTCCACGCCATCAACGCTGCGGATTTATCTGTGTGCTCGACGCGCTCCACCTTGGCACCCCGGCGCAAGGCCGCTTTCTCGAAGCCGTCAAAATCCGATATCGCCTTGAATACCGCTTCAATAGGGGCCTCGATATCTTCTAGTGCTGTGAATTCCATGATCTCGCTCTTTTT
>CAYYXZ010000068.1:0-6623 GCA_964475715.1 uncultured Marinosulfonomonas sp.
AAATGGCCGCATGAATTCTACGGCTCGACCCCATTAAAAATGGGGGGGTTACCGCCGTACTCCATTTTAGAGCAGTACCTACAGGTTCGTTGCACGATTCTGTTCCTTACTTACTCTGGGGAGCGAAAACCAACCCACCAATCGAATGTCGAAAGGGGACGAATCACTGTCAAAAGCGACAAACCTTTTGTCATCTTTCACAGGTATTAATGGTGAGCCGGCCGGGATCCGAACCCGGGACCTACTGATTAAAAGTCAGTTGCTCTACCAACTGAGCTACCGGCCCACACAAGGCGTTTAATTAGGTAGCGGACGCAGCGGGGTCAAGCCCGAAATGACAGCTTTTTTAAACGCTTACTGGAAATTATCAAAATCCCCCGTTATATGGCGCTTATGGGCGATCAAAATGCAAATACTTCCCTGCCGTTTATGAAAATGCACGGGCTGGGCAATGACTTCGTGGTGATTGATTCTCGCGGGCTGGGTGATGTTGTGTCGCCCAAGCTGGCCCGTGCGATTTCAAACCGCCATACCGGCGTCGGGTTTGACCAACTTGCCGTGATCTCGACCGGCGCCCGTGATGCACATCTGGTGTTTTATAACAGCGATGGCTCGCTTTCCAATGCCTGTGGCAACGCCACCCGCTGCATTGCGCGTTATCTGATGGATCAAACCGGCGCTGCGCAACTGCACCTGAGCAGCGATCATGGCGATCTGTTTGCGGTTGATGCCGGCAATGGGCTGACCTCGGTGAATATGGGCAAACCGGGGCTGGATTGGCGCGATGTGCCGCTGGCCACTAAAATGGACACGCTGGAGCTGCCGATCAAAGGCACGCCAAGCGCCACGGGCATGGGCAACCCGCATTGCACCTTTTTTGTTAAGGATGTCACAGCCGTTGATCTGGCCAGCTTTGGCGCAGCGCATGAAAACCATCCGATTTTTCCTGAAAAAACCAACGTGCAAATTGCCCAGATCATCGCACCCGATCAGATCCGTATGCGGGTTTGGGAGCGCGGGGTGGGCATTACGCTGGCCTCTGGCTCGTCTTCTTGTGCCGCAGCCGTTGCTGCGGCGCGCCGTGGATTGACGGGGCGCAAAGTGCAGGTTGATCTGGATGGCGGCACATTGCAGATTGACTGGCGCGATGACGGCGTCTGGATGACCGGCCCCACCGCGCATGTTTTCAACGGCACGTTTACAGCCGATTTTCTGGGGTCAATTTAGCCATGCCTGCGCAAGCCCCCGTATTTTCCACGCTTGGTTGCCGCCTGAATTCCTATGAATCCGAGGCGATGAAAGATTTGGCCCAAAAGGCGGGCATGAAAAATGCCGTGGTGGTCAACACCTGCGCCGTTACCGCCGAGGCCGTGCGCAAATCGCGTCAGGAAATCCGCCGCCTGCGCCGCGAGCACCCCGATGCCAAGCTGATTGTCACCGGTTGCGCCGCACAGGTCGAGCCGGAAACATTTGCCAAAATGGGCGAAGTCGATCTGGTGATTGGCAATTCTGAAAAAATGCAAGCCGGCACATGGGCCGCGATGGGGCCAGATTTTATTGGCCAAAGCGAGCGGGTTCAGGTCAACGATATTATGTCGGTGACCGAAACCGCCGGCCATCTGATTGACGGTTTCGGCAGCCGCAGCCGCGCCTATGTTCAGGTGCAAAACGGCTGTGATCATCGCTGCACCTTTTGCATTATTCCCTATGGTCGGGGCAATTCGCGCTCAGTCCCTGCCGGTGTTGTGGTCGATCAGATCAAGCGGCTGGTTGATAAAGGCTATAACGAAGTGGTGCTGACCGGTGTCGATCTGACCAGCTGGGGCGCTGATTTGCCGACGGCGCCGCGCTTTGGTGATCTGGTGATGCGGATTTTGCGCCTTGTGCCTGATTTGGCCCGCCTGCGGATTTCATCCATCGACAGCATCGAGGCCGACGATAACCTGATGTGCGCCATCGCCACCGAGCCGCGATTGATGCCGCATTTACACCTGTCGTTGCAGGCGGGTGACAACATGATTTTGAAACGCATGAAGCGGCGACATTTGCGCGAAGATGCGATTGCCTTTACCGACGAGGCGCGGCGTTTGCGCCCGGAAATGACCTTTGGGGCCGATATTATTGCCGGCTTTCCCACCGAATCCGATGCAATGTTTGAAAATTCGTTAAAACTGGTGACGGATTGTAATCTGACGTGGCTGCACGTCTTTCCCTATTCTGCCCGCCAAGGCACCCCCGCCGCGCGCATCCCGCCGGTTAATGGCGCAATCATCAAAGCCCGCGCCGCACAATTGCGCGCCGAGGGCAAAAAGCAGCTTGCCAAACATTTGAACAGCCAGATCGGCCAGAGCCATAATATTCTGATGGAAAGCCCCCGCATGGGACGCACCGAGCAGTTTACCGAAGTGGTTTTCGACAGTGACCAGCCCGAAGGCCATATTATAAAAGCGCGGGTCAGCGGGCAAAATGGCAAACAGCTGATGGCCCGCGCGGGTTAGCCCCGTATTTCGAATCTCGGCAAAACAGGATTTTAAAACCGGCACCAGAATGTGCCTATTTTTTAATCACCTTAGCAAATCTGCGTATAATTTATGCACAAATTGCGATTCCCAACCCAAACACATGCTGAATTTTCTATGAACCGGGGTGAATTGCCACCTAGATCACAGAATGATTTTCAAAATACCTGCCACAAAAAAGGAAACAGCGTGAAACTTATTAAAGCAATTTTAAAGCCGTTCAAGCTTGAGGAGGTGCGCGAAGCACTGACCGAAATAGGCGTGCGCGGCATGACGGTGAGCGAAGTCAAAGGCTTTGGCGCACAATCAGGCCACACCGAAATTTACCGCGGAGCCGAATACGAAGTGAATTTCATCCCGAAAATCATGATCGAAATTGTTGTGGCGTCAGATATGGCCGATCAGGTGGTTGAGACCATCCGCACCACATCCTGCACCGACAAAATCGGCGATGGCAAGATTTTCGTACTGGATGTCAATCAAATCGTTCGCGTGCGGACCGGCGAAACCAACGAAGACGCAATTTAAGCGCGTCTGATGAACAGGATAATCACAATGAAATTTACTAAATATTTAGCTCTGGCAACTATTGCCATGACAGCCGCTCTGGTCCCCGAATTGGCCATGGCCCAAGAAATCGACACAACGCCGACGAATGCGGAAATCGGCTTTATCTTTACCACATTCATGTTTTTGGTGACCGGCGTGCTGGTGTTTTGGATGGCGGCGGGCTTTACCATGCTCGAAGCTGGTCTGGTGCGCAGTAAAAACGTAACCATGCAGTTGACCAAAAACATGTCGCTATTTTCACTGGCCGCGATTGCCTATTATTTGGTCGGCTATAACCTGATGTATCCAGACGGTGCCTGGAGCCTTAACGGCGTTTTAGGCGCGTTTTCCCTAACGAGTCTTGAGCCGGTCGGGCTTGAAGGCGCGACGCCCAATCTGACGTATGCCTCGGTTGGTTCGGATTTCTTTTTCCAGCTGATGTTCTGTGCCGCCACCGCATCTATCGTTTCGGGTGCCTTGGCCGAACGCATTAAACTATGGCCGTTTCTGGCATTCGTTATTGTGCTGACCGCGTTCATCTATCCAATTCAAGCCAGCTGGAAATGGGGCGGCGGCTTTCTTGATGGCATGGGCTTTCAGGATTTCGCAGGCTCTACGGTGGTGCATTCGGTCGGTGGCTGGGCCGCTTTGGTTGGCGCGCTGATTTTGGGTCCACGGCTTGGCAAATATAAAAACGGCAAAACCGTGCCAATGCCCGGCTCAAACCTGCCGCTGGCAACGCTTGGCACGTTTATTTTGTGGATGGGTTGGTTTGGCTTTAACGGTGGCTCGCAGCTTTATATGGACAGTGCCGCCAATGTTGCTGACATCAGCCGGATTTTCTCAAACACCAACACGGCTGCGGCCGGTGGTGCGGTTGCAGCACTGCTTTTGACCCAGCTGCTTTATAAAAAACCCGACCTGACGCTAATCCTGAACGGCGCGCTTGCCGGTCTGGTGGCGATCACGGCCGAACCGCTGGCCCCGACTTTGGGCGAAGCAACCCTAATCGGTGCCGTTGGCGGTATGATCGTGGTCTTTGCGGTGCCGTTTCTTGATAAGCTGAAAATCGACGACGTTGTCGGTGCCATTCCGGTGCATTTGTTTGCCGGCATCTGGGGCACGCTGATTGTGGCGATCAACACGCAATCCAGCTTTACAAATGAAGCCGGCGAAGAAATCACCCGCTCGGTGCTGGGACAGCTGGCCATTCAGGCCCAAAGCATCGTGATTGTCGGCGCTTTTGTTGTGGTGGTTTCGGCTGTGGTGTGGATGATCTTGAAAGCCGCGTTTGGCATCCGGGTGTCGCAAGAAACCGAGATTAACGGCTTGGACGTTTCCGAACTGGGCATGGAAGCATACCCTGATTTCACCAAAGGTTAATTGAAAAAGGGCTGCGGGTTATTTATCCGCAGCCTTGATAAATTAAAAAACCGGCGGGGCAATTCCCGCCGGTTTTTGGTTTTTCAGGGTGTTGAAAGCGGCTTTAAACGCCGACGTCAATAATCGCCTTGGCCAAAATCGGAATGCTGGTTTGGTTCAGCCCGGCAATGTTCATCCGGCTGTCACTGATCATGTAAATGCCATGTTTGCTGCGCAGTTTTTCAACCAGCTCCGGGGTAGTGCCAAGGCGTGAAAACATGCCGCGGTGTTGGGCCAAAAACCCAAACCGGTCCGAGCCTGACAGACGCTGCAATTCGCCCGCCAGCTGACGGCGCAATTCCAGCATCCCCAAACGCACGCTTTCCAGCTCGTCTTTCCAATCGCTCTTTAGTGTTTCGTCCTGCAAAATCATCGTCACCAAACGCGCACCGTGATCAGGCGGGAAGGAAAAATTCTGCCGGTTCAGATAGGCCAATGTGCTTTGGGCCAACGGCTGATCCGCCTCTTGTGACACTGTCATCAAAATGCCGGTGCGCTCGCGGTAAATCCCGAAATTTTTCGAACAGCTGGCGGCAATCAGGGTTTGGGGCACCGAAGATACCACCAAACGCACCGCCTTGGCATCGTCCTCCAAGCCGTCACCAAAGCCCTGATAAGCGATGTCGATAAACGGGATCGCGCCGGTTTTTTGCAGGCTTGCAACCACCTCGCCCCATTGCGCCATATTTAAATTGGCACCGGTCGGATTGTGGCAACAACCATGCAAAAGCACCACGTCACCGGCCTTCACATTTTCCAGATCAGCCATCATGCCGTCAAAATCCACGCCACAGGTTTCGGCATCAAAATAACGATACTCGGCCATTTTCATGCCGACATATTTGATGATCGACGGATGGTTCGGCCAAGTCGGATTTGAAATCCAGATCGTGGCATCGGGGCTGGCCATTTTGATCAGCTCAATGGCCTGACGGATCGCACCGGTGCCCCCGGGTGTTGCCGCCGCCGCAACCTGCGCGCGCGCCACGCTATCGCCCAACACCAGATTAATCATCACGTCGCTATAGGCCGGATCGCCGGTCAGGCCGGTGTATTTCTTGGTGGTTTCAATTTCCCACAGCTGTTTTTCAGCCGCTTTAACGGCGCGCATAACCGGCGTGTTGCCATTGGCATCCTTGTAAATTCCGACGCCCAGATCAATTTTATCGGTGCGCGGATCCTCGCGGAACACCTGCATCAATTGCAGGATTTTATCGGCCGGTTGAGGCTTTAAATTGGTCAGCATTCATCTACTCCTTTACGACTTTCAGATCACTTTGCATGCCCCATTCACACCAAGACCCATCGTAAACCGAATGGTCCATATGGCCGATGCGCGTTAAGGCAAGGGTAATAATATTGGCGGTAACACCAGAGCCGCAGGTGGCGATAACCGGTTTGTCCAGATCAACACCGGCGCCGGTAAATACCGCCTTTAGCCGGGCGTTATTCTTCATGGTGCCATCGTGATTTAGCAGGCTGGCGTAATGCACATTCTTTGAATTGGGGATGTGGCCGCTGCGCAGATCTGCGTGGATTTCAGGCTCGGTTCCGTGAAACCTTTCGGGCGAGCGGGCATCGACAATCTGGTAATTTCTCAGTTTTGAGGCGGCCGCGACTTGGGTAACATCCTTGACCAAATGCGGCTGAAACTGTGCAAACATATGCCGGTCACGAATTACGGGCGGCGTGTCATCCACCCGATGGCCATCGGCCAGCCATTTTGGCAATCCACCATCCAGCACCGCAATATCATCATGCCCCATAAGGCGAAAAAGCCACCAGACCCGCGCGGCGCAAAACAGCCCCGCAGTATCGTAAACCACCACCTGATGGCCGGCACCAACGCCCAGCGCCCGCACCCGCGATAAAAATTTCTCGACCGGTGGTGCCATGTGGGGTAAATCCGAGCGCTGATCGGCGATATCGTCAATGTCAAAATAGCGCGCATTGGGGATGTGTTTGGCGTTAAACTCGGCCCGCGCATCCAATGTGAAATCATCCCAGTTGCGCGAGGCATCAAAAATGCGCAAATTCGGATCACTCAAATGGTCCGACAACCATTTACTCGAAACCAGAGATTTTGGGTCTTCTACAAACATCATCGCCTCTTTATGCAGCCAACAAACCTAG
>CAYYXZ010000068.1:6723-8354 GCA_964475715.1 uncultured Marinosulfonomonas sp.
CAGACGCGCCTTTTGACGACCCCAATCGCGTTTGGCTTCGGTGGCGCGTTTGTCGTGGTTTTTCTTGCCTTTGGCGATGCCAATTTTGATTTTAACCAGACCTTTGTGGTTGAAATAAATAACCAGCGGCACCAGCGTCATGCCTTTGCGCGCGGTGGCCTGCCACAGCTTGGACAGCTCTTTTTTGCGCACCAAAAGTTTGCGCCTTCGCCGCTCTTCATGCCCCCAGGTTTTGGCCTGTTTATAAGGGGCGACATAAGAATTGATCAGCCACAGTTCGCCATCTTCTAAACTGGCATAGCTTTCGGCGATATTGGCTTGGCCCTCGCGCATGGATTTCACCTCGGAACCCATCAGCATAATGCCACATTCGACATCATCCTCGATCGCGTAATCATAGCGTGCGCGCCGGTTATCGGCGATTACCTTGTAGTTTGGGTTCTCTTTTTTCTTGACCATAATTCCCGCCTAACGCAACCCGGCATGGGCCATTGCCACATCAATCTGTGCTTTGGTGCCATCCGTCAGCCCAACCAGCGGCAAGCGCACTTCGGCACCGCACATCCCCAGTTTCGAAAGCGCGTATTTCACCCCGACCAGACCCGGCTCAATGAAAATCGCCTCGTGCAGGGGCATCAGACGGTCCTGATATTGTAGCGCCAGCGCATAATCGCCCGCCGCCATTGCCGCCTGAAATTCGCCGCACAGGCGCGGAGCCACGTTAGATGTAACCGAAATACTGCCAACGCCGCCATGCGCGTGAAAGCCCAGCGCCGAGGCATCTTCGGCTGAAAACTGGATGAAATCCTTGCCGCAGGCCGCGCGTTGCTGGGAAACCCGCGCCATATCTGAGGTGGCGTCTTTTACCCCGATGATGCGCGGTAATTTTGCCAGCGCAGCCATGGTTTGGGGCGTCATGTCAACCGCGGATCGGGCCGGAATATTATAGATGAAAATCGGCAGGTCGTGATTGTCATGCAGCGTTGTGAAATGGGCCAGCAGGCCGTCCTGCGTCGGTTTATTATAATAGGGTGTCACCACCAAAGCCGCATCGGCCCCGATTTTTTCGGCAAAAGCCATGTAACGATCAGCCTCGATCGTGTTGTTTGATCCGGCACCGGCAATCACCGGCACACGACCAGCGGCGGTTTTAACCACCGTTTCGATCACTTGTTCGTGTTCTTCATGGCTAACCGTCGGGGTTTCGCCGGTGGTGCCCATCGGCACCAAACCGTTTGTGCCCTCACTAATTTGCCACTCTACCAGCTGTTTAAGCGCGTCAATGTCCAGCTCGCCGCTTTTGAACGGCGTGACCAATGCGGTAAATGAACCTTTGAACATGACACGTCTCCTTTTAGATTGAATTTGCGGGCCGATTCACTTTGGCCTTGTGGCGGAAACTAGCCGCAGTTGGGGGCAATGCCAAGTTTATGTGTTGCCCTTCTTGGGCTGAAACGACACATTGTTGCAATATTTTGCCAAACCGGAAGGGTTTCTGATCTGATGCGCCAAATTATCCTGATAATCTGTTTGTTGATACCGGCAAACCTGTCGATGGCCCAACAAAATGCTGGCGGGCTGGAAAACGCTTTTGCGCAAATGGCCAAAGGTGATTGGGCCGCCGCCAGCCA
>CAYYXZ010000069.1:0-8292 GCA_964475715.1 uncultured Marinosulfonomonas sp.
ATAAACCTTATTAACATATCTGCGACAATATAACGTATCGTGATCCCGATCTATAATCGCACGGTTTTACAATCGCACGGTGTTAACGCACATGGTGCGATTTGTCTTGGGGTGTAGACTAATCCTACCCCAACAATTCCTTAACCATCGGCCCGATCTTGCCGAAATCCATCCGGCCCATATATTTGCCTTTCAGCACGCCCATAACCTTGCCCATATCGCGAATCGATTCTGCGCCGGTTTGGGTAATGGCATCCTGCACAGCCTTGGCCGCTTCATCCTCGGACAATTGCGCAGGCAGGAAATCCTCGATCACCACGATCTCGGCCAATTCTTTTTCCGCCAGCTCCAGCCGCGCGCCTTCTTCATAGGCTTTGGCGCTTTCTTGGCGCTGTTTTACCATTTTGCCAAGTATTCCAAGCACTTCGGCATCAGAAATCGCATCCGCAGCACCTTCGATTGCGCGCAATGCAATGTCACGGTCTTTGATGGCGGCGCTGATTAGGCGCAAGGTTGATAGACGATCGGCCTCTTTGGCGCGCATCGCGTCCTTTAAGGCATCATTAAGTCGGGTTCGTAAATCCATTTGGTATCCGCATCCCCTAGGTTGCCAAAACAGGTGCCAGAATTTATCTGAATATTCACATTACCCCGATAAAAACCTGATGACAACTGCACAAATTATCCCTAAGGCTCTGTTTTTGATCAATAAGTTAAAAACCATTTTCCCTTGACCCTGTTTGATAGCCGCCATAGGTTCCGCTAGATTTGTGCAAAGGAGTCACCATATGTCTGCTGCCGCCCCCAAACCCGATCCGGCAAAACCCGCAAAATTCACCGCCTGTCTGGCGCTGGCGGATGGCACTATATTTTATGGCGCGGGCTTTGGTGCGACGGGCGATTGTGTGGCCGAACTTTGCTTTAACACGGCGATGACTGGCTATCAGGAAATCATGACAGATCCCTCTTATGCCGGCCAGATTATCACCTTTACCTTCCCCCATATCGGCAATACCGGCGTGACGGCTGAAGATGATGAATCCGCGGCTCCGGTGGCCGAAGGAATTGTGGTGAAATGGGACCCGACTACGCCTTCGAACTGGCGTTCAACCGGTGATTTGCGCGACTGGATGCAGGCCCGCGGGCGCATTGGAATTGGCGGGCTTGATACGCGCCGTCTGACCCGTGCAATTCGCCAGCAAGGTGCGCCGCATGTGGCGATTTCCTATAACCCGGACGGCGTGTTTGATGTCGAGTCACTGGTGGCAAAAGCCCGTGCATTTCAAGGGCTTGAGGGTCTTGATCTGGCCAAGGATGTGAGCTGCGCTCAAGCTTACCGTTGGGATGAAATGCGCTGGGCCTGGCTGGATGGCTACACCAAACGCAAAGGCTCTGGCCACAAGGTTGTCGCGGTTGATTTCGGCGCTAAACGTAATATTTTACGCTGTTTGGCCTCGGCCGGATGTGATGTGACCGTGCTGCCCGCCAGCGCCACGGCCCAAGATATTCTGGCCCATAATCCGGTCGGTGTATTTTTGTCAAACGGTCCCGGAGATCCGGCGGCCACCGGCCAATATGCGGTGCCGATGATCAAAGGGATTTTAGACGCCGGACTGCCAATTTTTGGCATTTGTCTGGGGCATCAAATGTTGGCGCTGGCGCTGGGTGCCAAAACCATCAAAATGAACCACGGCCATCACGGTGCCAATCATCCCGTCAAGGATTTGCAAACCGGCAAGGTTGAAATCACCTCGATGAACCACGGCTTTACGGTCGATGCCCAAACCCTGCCCGATGGCGTGATCGAAAGCCATGTTTCGTTGTTTGACGGCTCGAACTGCGGCATTCGTGTGCAAGGTCAGCCGGTGTTTTCTGTGCAATACCACCCCGAAGCCAGCCCGGGGCCCCAAGACAGCACCTATCTTTTTGACCGTTTCGTTGCGGAAATTGAAAAAATGGCTGATTTCCGGGAAAATTAACCACCTGTTAACAATGATTGACAAAGGTGGCAGAGAACCGAAATTCTTTGTGGCCTTTAATTTATGCAACCGTCAAAACAGCGCGTTATCATTGATTTTCCAACCCCGAGGGTTTCTGGAAGGCAGACGCCTTCACGCGCCAAAGCCCAATTCCCGGCACGGATGCCAATCGGCGAGATTTTGGTAAAATCCGGTGCTTTATGCCAAGATAATCTGCTAATCGCACTGGCGCTTCGAAGCCGCGAGGAAACCCGTCTTGGCAATATCCTGATTAATCATGATATGGTTAGCGAGGCCGATCTTTACGGTGCCTTGTCCATGCAATTTGGTGCCGATTTGGCCGACTTGCAGGCAAACCCGCCACTGCCACGACTGAGCAGTTTGATTGATATGGATTTATGCCTGCGAGAAAATATTATTCCGTGGCAGGATCTGGGTGGTGCGATTGTTATTGCGACCTCGAAACCTGATCAATTTGACAGGGTGCGCGATGCCTTGCCACCAGAGCTGGGCACCGTGCTGATGGCAATTGCGCCGACGCAAGATATTCAGGCGGCGTTGATTAAAATGTTTCGTAATCCTTTGATTATACAGGCAGAAACCCGTGTGCCAGATCACGAAAGTTGTCGATCTTGGGATCCAAAGCGCATGTTGCGCAATTCGCTTGTTGCAATATTGGCTTTTCTGGCCTTTGCATTAATTGCCCCGACCACCACATTTACAATCTTATGCAGTTTTGCGATTTTCATACTGATGGTCAATATGGGTTTGAAAATAGTCACGTCAGCCAGCCAGATAGGTCCGCATTTACGCCGCAACCGCAACACCGCGCCGCGCCGCGCACGCACTTCGACATTTCGCTTGCCGGTGGTGTCCATCATGGTGCCGCTGTTTCGCGAGCGCGAAGTCACAAACCATCTGATTCGCCGCCTAAAGCGTCTGAATTATCCAAAAGAGCTGCTGGATATATGTCTGGTGATCGAAGAGGATGATGACACCACAAATGAAACGCTATCGCACACGGATTTGCCCCGTTGGGTGCGGGTGATCAAGGTTCCAAAAGGCAATGTGCGCACTAAACCGCGCGCGATGAATTTCGCGCTGGATTTTTGTCGTGGCTCGATTATTGGTATCTATGACGCCGAAGATGCTCCGCACCCTGACCAAATCCATCAAATCGTGCGCCGGTTTCATGAACGCGGCCCCCAAGTGGCCTGTCTGCAAGGCTTGCTGGATTTCTACAACCCGCGCACCAACTGGCTATCGCGCTGTTTTACCATCGAATATAATACTTGGTTTCGCCTGTTTTTGCCGGGCTTGGGGCGGTTGGGGTTTGTCATTCCTTTGGGGGGGACGACCCTGTTTTTTCGCCGTGTGGCTTTAGAAAAACTGGGCGGCTGGGACGCTCATAACGTAACCGAAGATGCCGATCTGGGCATTCGTCTGGCGCGCCATGGGTACCGCACTGAAATCGTGCACACGGTCACCGAAGAAGAAGCAAATTGCCGTATTCTGCCATGGATCAAGCAACGATCGCGCTGGTTGAAAGGCTTTGCCATCACTTGGGCTGTTCATATGAGATCCCCAGTCAAGCTATTGAAAGATCTAGGGATTAAAAAATTTATTGGCATTCAAATCTTGTTTATTGGAACGCTTTCACAGTTTGTTATGGCACCTTTGCTCTGGTCTTTCTGGCTGATTCTGTTTGGCCTTGATCACCCAATGACAAGCATTGTGCATAGTAATGTTCTGATTGGCCTCGCGGTCATGTTTCTGGTTTCTGAAATCATTACCATCGCTGTTGGTGCCTTCGCGGTTTCCAGCAATAAACACCGGTTTTTAATCCCTTGGGTGCCGACAATGCATTTTTATTTTCCGATGGGAACGCTGGCAGCCTACAAGGCCGTTTATGAATTGGTCACACACCCTTTTTACTGGGATAAAACCGCCCACGGAATCTTTGCACGAACCGAAAAAAATACCGAAATACCCACTGATTTATAGCGTCTTACAAAACTCAGGCTGCTTTGCATCAATTATCAGCCGCGTTTCAAAAGCGTTGGAAATATGGGTTTTCAATGCCAGATACGCCACCTCTCCATCACTTGCCTCAATCGCTGTCACAATCGCATCATGTTCATTCAGCGCCCCTTCGCTGCGCCCTTCAACCGCAAGCGAAGTTGTCGCCAACAGCGCCATGGTCCGGTGCACCAGATCCAGCTGCTGCACCAGATACCGGTTGTGCGAAGCCAGATGAATTTGTTTATGAAACCTGCGATTTGCCATTGATAACGCGTCCGGATCATCCAAAAGCGCGCGGTCATTTTCAACCATTTGGCGCAACACCCTGACTTCTTCGGGCGCACCGTGACGCGCCGCCAAACGGGCCGCCATCCCCTCCAGTTCGGCCCGCACCGCATAAAGTTCGGACAGCTGGTTGTGATCCAGCGAGGCCACAATCAAACTGCGCCCGTCGCGCTTTAGCAACAACTGGGTTTCCAGCCGCTGCAAAGCCTCGCGCACAGGCGTGCGTGATACCCCGAAACGTTCGGCCAGTTCGGATTCAACCAGCCGGTCACCCGGTTTATACGCCCCCAGATCAATCGCCTGCAGAATCATTTCATACGCATCTTTGCTGGGGTGGCGGTTCTCGCTCATCGCTCTCTCCGGTATTATCTGCCCAAGCCTACACATGACAGAGCGGCGAAAATCAAGCAAATGCTGCATTGATCCCTGCTCACTGACATCTTAGGTTGCGGCTATGAAACACCAATTTTGCCATGTCCGCCACTGGGTTTTTGACCTCGACAACACATTATACCCCCCCAGCGCCCGCCTGTTTGACCAAATCGAGCTGCGAATGACAAATTATGTCATGGATGCCCTAAACGTGGAGCGCACCGAGGCCGATTATTTACGCACGCATTACTGGCAAAAATACGGCACGACCCTGTCGGGTTTGATGCGTGAACATAATGTGGATCCGGCCCCTTACCTGAGCCATGTGCATGAAATAACGCTGGACCATCTGGACGCCGACAAGGATCTGGCCAAGGCTATTTCCCGGCTTCCCGGGCGCAAAATAGTTTTCACCAACGGCTCTGCCCCCTACGCCGAAAGAGTGGTTAACGCCCGCGGTTTAAACGGCGTATTTGACGCAATTTACGGGGTGGAAAACGCAGGGTTTCACCCCAAACCCGAACGCCGCGCTTTTGAAGCTGTGTTTGAAATGGGCGGGGTCATTACAGAAAACGGCGCAATGTTCGAAGACGACAGCCGCAATCTGGCCGTGCCCCACGCCATGGGCATGAAATGCGTTTATGTCGCCCCGACCAACATTAAACCGGCCGCCCACATCCACCATCAAACCGGTGATTTAACAAAATTCCTGCAAAGCATCCAAGACTAAAACACCTGATCCAGCGCCTCTGTCAAACGCGCCACACTGGCGTCAACATCATACAGCTTGTCCAACCCGAACAAACCCAGCCGGAACGATTTATAATCCGGTCCCTCGTCACACATCAGCGGCACACCGGCGGCAATCTGCACCCCCAATGCGGCAAATTTCTTGCCGGTTTGCACATCGGCATCATCGGTATAGCTAACCACCACACCCGGCGCGCCAAAACCTTGGGCCGCCACCGATTTTATGCCGCGATCCGCCAATAATTTACGCACCCGATTTCCTTGCTCCCATTGCGCCGCGCACAATTTGGCAAAGCCATAATCACGGGTTTCCAGCATGGTGTCGCGAAAAACTTTCAACGCATCCGTCGGCAGCGTGGCGTGATAGGCGTGGCCGCCGTTTGTGTAGGCCTCCATGATCGTCATCCATTTGCCCAAATCAACCGCAAAACTGGTGGATTGGGTTGCTTTCAGGCGCGTGTGTGCGGCCTCATTCAGCATTACCAAACCGGCAGATGGCGGCGCCGACCAGCCCTTTTGCGGAGCCGAAATTAGCACGTCAACGCCGGTGTCTTTCATATCGACCCAGACGCATCCCGAGGCAATGCAATCCAGCACGAACAAGCCGCCATATTCATGCGCGGCCGCGCTGAGCGCTTTCAGATAATCATCGGGCAGAATAATGCCCGAGGCCGTTTCCACATGCGGAGCAAACACCACATCCGGTTTTTCCGCGGCGATTTTCGCCACGACTTCATCAATCGGGGCCGGTGCAAAGGGCGCGTCCACCGCATTGCCGACACGGCGCGCCTGCATCACGGTTTGCGATGTGACAATGCTGCCCATTTCAAAAATCTGGCTCCAGCGGAATGAAAAGAAGCCGTTTCTGATCACTAAGGTTTTCTTGTCCGTTGCAAACTGACGCGCCACGGCCTCCATTGCATAGGTGCCGCCACCGGGCACCACGGCCACATGATCGGCCTTGTAAACATCCTGCAAAGTGGTCGAAATATCACGCATAACGCCTTGGAAATTGGCCGACATATGATTTAAGGACCGGTCGGTGAAAACCACGGAAAATTCCAGCATTCCGTCTGGATCAACATTATTCAAAACTGCGCTCATGCCCTGCTCCCTGAGGTGAATATTTGGCCCAACTTGAACCGTGCTGCCATTTGGCGCAAGCTAAATTAGCCCACAATTCAGCTCACAATTCAACCTAATGGCCCCGGGCGACGTTCCTCCGAGAGTAAAACATTGGCCTCGACATCGCCCACGCCGGGCAAAGTCATGATCCGGCGGCGCAAAACCCGCTCGAAATCGGAAATGTCGCGCGCCACCACCCGCAGGCGATAATCATACATGCCCAAAACGTGGCTGACCGATTGAATTTCAGGGATCGCCGTAACCGCGCGCTCGAAATCTTCCAGCGAAACACGGCCCTTGGTGGCCAGTTTAACGCCTAAAAACACCGTCACGCCAAAACCAAGCGCCGCACTATTGAGCATCAAACGCTGGCCAGAAATCACCCCGTCATCCTGCATTCGCCTGATTCGCCGCCAAGTCGCGGGCTGGCTCAGGCCAAATTTACGGCCCAACGCACCGGCGCTCTGGCTGGAATCCCTGCTAAGCTCGCGTAGCAGTTTGCGGTCAATTTCATCCAAATTCACAGAAATGCTCACAGGGGCAAAACCTCGCTGGATTTGATTGTGGCAATTTGCATCAGGGCCTCGATGTCGTTGATATGGGGCAGGGTCAAAATGCGATCACGGTAAATTTCCTGATAATGCGCCATGTCGCGGGCCAGCACCGTCAGGCGCACATCAACGCGGCCAAGGAAGGTGTGAATTTCCAGAACCTCGGGCACTTTTCGGGCTTGGCTGATAAAATCATCAAACGCGCCGCGTTGAGTTTTATCCAGCGTAAAACGCAACGAAACTTCAACATTAAACCCAAGCGCGCCCCAATTAATCACCGCGCATTGGCCTTGCAAAATCCCTTGGCTGCGCAGCTTTTCTAGCCGCCGCGCACAAACCGCTGGCGTCACCCCAGCAGTTTGGGCCAGCTCTGCCATCGGCAAATCGGGGTCGTTCTGTAAATGGCGCAGAATTCGTCGGGTTGTGTCATCAAGCATGATTTTAATCAATAAATTAGATAACGCGAATGATAAAGGCTATAATTCTGCCAACCGCATCAATTAAATCCTTATCATTCAAATGAAATGCCGTAAATTCCTCGCAAGAGCACATCAACCAAACAAAAAGGATACCAAAATGCGCGTATATTATGACCAGGATTGCGATGTTAACCTGATTAAAAACATGAAAGTGGCCATCTTGGGCTATGGCTCACAGGGCCACGCCCATGCGCTAAACCTGCGCGATTCCGGTGCCAAAAACGTGGTTGTCGCCCTGCGCGAAGGCTCGGCCAGTGCTGCCAAAGCGACAAGCGAAGGCTTGAAAGTTATGGGCATTGCCGAGGCCGCCGCGTGGTGTGATCTGATTATGTTCACCATGCCCGACGAGCTGCAGGCAGACACTTACAACAAATATGTGCGCGATAATCTGCGTGATGGCGCCGCGATTGCCTTTGCTCACGGTTTGAACGTGCATTTCGGCCTGATCGAGCCAAAAGCCGAATTTGACGTGATCATGATGGCCCCCAAAGGCCCCGGCCACACCGTGCGCGGCGAATACACCAAAGGCGGCGGTGTGCCTTGTCTGGTGGCGGTCGAACAGGATGCGTCCGGCAAAGCGCTGGAAATTGGTCTGTCGTATTGCTCGGCCATCGGTGGCGGGCGTTCGGGCATCATCGAAACCAATTTCCGCGAAGAATGTGAAACCGATCTGTTTGGTGAGCAGGCTGTTTTATGTGGCGGTCTGGTCGAGCTGATCCGCATGGGTTT
>CAYYXZ010000070.1:0-8222 GCA_964475715.1 uncultured Marinosulfonomonas sp.
GCACAGGCAGATTATGCGATTTGGCAATCTCAGACAGCGCCTTGATTTCAGCCAGAGAATAAACGCTGCCCCGCTCGGTCAACTGGGTGATCGACACCGGCCCGCGCTGGGGACCATGCACGCCACGGGTTTCTTCGGCCTCGATTTTGCGCCGCAGGTTTTCAGGGTCGATTTTGGCATTTGGCCCGTCAACAAGCGTAAGTTTTGCACCACCGGTATAAAATTCAGGCGCGTTGCATTCGTCTTCCTGGATATGGGCTATCGGCGTGCAAAATATGGTCTGCCAAGGTTTGCTGAGGGTCGCCAAAGCCAGCGCATTGGCGGCCGTGCCGGTCGAGACCAGATAAACCGCGGCCTCGGGGGCCTCGAAAACCTCGCGGATCCGGGCGCGCAGCCGGTCCATCATCGCATCAGCGCCGTAGGGCATGGCGTAGCCCTGATTGGCGTCATGGATCGCGGCCATGATTTTAGGATGCACGGGACCGGCATTATCAGAGGTGAAAAACATCAGATTGGTTCCTCGATTATATAATCTTCCCAGTCTTCTTGGGGCACTTCAAATTCCGGCACGCTCCAGCCGCGCACCGAAACGCCGGCCTTGTGTACCGTTTCAGAATCGCCCGATATTAACGGGTGCCAATCCTTTAACGGTTTGCCCTCATAAATCAGACGATACGCACAGCTGGCGGGCATCCAATAAGCAATTTCGCTGATATTTTGCGGGGTTAGCTGCACACAGTCGGGCACAAATTGCTGGCGGTTTTCATAGCGGCCGCAACGGCAACTGTCGCAATCCAGCAATCGGCAGGCCACGCGAGTAAAAACAACTTCGCGGGTGTTTTCGTCTTCGAGTTTGTTCAGACAGCACTTGCCACAGCCATCACACAGCGCTTCCCATTCGCGCCGGTTCAGGTTTTTCATTGCCACCCGTTCCCAAAACCTTGGCCGCAGATTGTCGCGCCGGAGCGGGTCTTGTTTGGCGCGCTCGGGGCTAGACATTTTCCAGAATTTCGCGCGCTCGGGTGCAATCGGCGCGCATTTGGGCAACCAGCGCATCTAGGCTCTCGAATTTTCTTTCGGGGCGCAGATATTCAACCAAAGCGACCGAAACATGCACGCCGTAAATATCGCCCTCAAAATCCAGAATATAGGTTTCAAGATTAGGGATTTTGCCCTTAAACATCGGCCGAATTCCCATGCTGGCCGCGCCATCGTAACTGCCGGCGTGCGGGCCGCACAGCACGTCGATTTTCACCGCATAAACCCCAAATTTAGGCTGGTGAAGGCCGCTGATTGAAATATTTGCGGTAGGGAATCCCAACTGGCGGCCACGTTGCTCGCCACGAATAACTTTGCCGTCGATCCGGTGGAAATGGCCCAGTTTGCGCGCCGCATCTTGTGGAAAACCTTGCGTCAGCGCGTTGCGGATGGCGGTTGACGAAACTTCGCCATCGCCCAGCTGATCCAGTTCAACCAGCTCGGAAATTGTGACACCAAAGCCCATCTGCGCACCAAACCTTGCCAGGTCTTGCGCGTTCCCGCCGCGGTTTTTGCCGAACTGAAAATCCTTGCCGACCACCACATGTTTCAAACCAAGCCCGTCTTTGATAACTTTACGGGCGAAATCCTCGGGATAAAGCGAAGAAAGCGCGTCGTTAAAATTGATCTCGTACAGTTTTTCAACGCCCAGTTTTTGCAATCTGTTGGCGCGGCTTTCGGCGTTCATAAGGCGAAAATCAGGGGCGTTGGGGGCGAAATATTGGCGCGGGTGGGGCTCGAATGTCATCACACCCAGCGGCGCGTTTAGCCGGATTGCGTGCTCGCGGGCAATGTCGATAACGGTGCGATGGCCCAAATGCACGCCGTCAAAATTACCAATCGCAACGCTGGCGCCGCGGGAATCGGGTTGGGCAAATTGGTAATCGCGAATGATCTGCATAAAAGTTGGTTACCGTTGCTTAGCGCTGGGGGCAAGCACCAAAGCGTCGCCCGTAATTACCACCGTGTCGCCAACACGCGCGATACAATCCAGCGTAACGCGGCGTTTTTCAACGATAATATCGGTGATGGTGACGGTGGCCGTGACGGTATCGTCAATGCGCACAGGCGCTGTAAAACGCAGGTTCTGCGACATGTAAATCGTGCCGTGACCGGGCAGGCGCTCGCCGATCAGGGCCGAAAACAGACCGGCCGACAGCATACCGTGGGCGATGCGGGTTTTGAAAATCGAGGCCGCACCGGCCGTTTCATCCAGATGCAGCGGGTTGCGGTCTTCGCTAAGTTCGGCAAACAGGTTTATTTCATGCATCCCGATCTGTTTGGTCAGGGATCGCGACATGCCGATTTCCAGGTCTTCCAGATAGATTGTGCCGATTTCATCAAGTTTGAGCATGGTGTTTTTTCCTTTTAACGCAAATGTCCGATGCTGAAACGGGCCGTTGTCATTGCCTTGTCCAGATAGGCTTTTAGGGCTTTTGGGTCAGGCTGATCGGTGGTTTTGGTCTCTTTTGCCGCCAGACCTCCGGTTATGAACAGCGCGTCCATATCTTCGCCCATCGCGCCTTTTATGTCGGTGGCAACGCCGTCACCGATGCATAAAATGCGCGCGTTGGGAATGTCGGATTTCAGATCGTTCAGGCGCAGGCGGGCCAGATCGTAAATCGCCGGATGCGGTTTTCCGACATAAATCACTTGGCCGCCCATTTCGGTATAAAGCGCGGCCAAAGCGCCGGCGCACCATTCACGCACGCCGCCGCGGTCAACCACGATATCGGGGTTGGCGCAAAGCAGTTTCAGGCCCATTTGTTTGGCCAGCAAAAATTCGGGGCGCATCACAGAAGGGTCGGCGTGGGGATCGGAGGGGCCAACGCAGACGATGCCTTGGGCCTGATTGACCGGCACGCGCTGGATATCGACGGGGTCGGTGACGATGCTGATCGGGTCAAAAAACGTCAGATCGGTGCCGGTGCCGATATAGTAAATTTTTTGGCCGACCACACCGCGAAACATGGCGACGCGCGCGCTGTCGCCTGACGAGGCAATCGTGTCCCAGCAATCGGGCGGCACGTTCATGCTTTCGATGTGTTCCTGCACAAAAGAGCGGTGGCGCGGGGCGTTGGTTAGCAGCACCACTTTGCCGCCGGTTTTGCGGTAGTTTTGCAAGGCCGAGATGGCATCGGGAAAGGCATTAACCCCGTCATGCACGCAGCCCCAAAGATCGACAAATAATGCGTCGTAATTGGCGGATATTTCGGCTAGGGTATTGATGATTTTTGTCATATCGCCAAACTTTCAGTTAAGTGGAAAAGACCGCTGGTCGCGGCCTTTGCTTTGTTTTTGGCGCTAGGCCTTCAGGTTCGGGATGATCTGTTTTTTACGGCTAATCACGCCGGGTAGCACGACAGAATCGCCAGAAACGCTGATGTTGAACGATTTTTCAGCCACGGTTTTTACCGCTTCATTGGGGATTAACAAGGTGGATTGTTCCTGCAAAATATCGACCACAAACAGCAAAACCTGTTCAACCCCGTCTTCATCGGCCACGGTTTTCATGCTGTTTATCAGGCTGGATTTGCGCCCCAGAACAGTGTCGGGAGAGGTGGTTTCAAGCACGGAAATTCGGAACTTGGTGTTGTCGAGCTCGAATATTTTGGAATCCAGCCGCAGCAGTTCAGCATCGGAAAAATGCGAGATATCGGATTTGGCGGCGAACATTTCGGCGGCATAAGATGCGATGTCGATGCCCAGATCACCAGCCATGCGGGTGGCGATTTCGGTGTCGCGCGGGGTGGTTGTGGGCGAACGGAATTCCAGCGTGTCCGACAGGATGCACGACAGGATCAGGCCTTTTATTTCGTCGGGCATATTGTCCAGCGCCGGTTCGCGCATGATGCTATACATCACCGTCGCCGTGGCCGCCACGGGGCGCAGCGTGATGTTGATCGGGCTTTTGGTGGACAGCCCGCCAACCAGCAGGTGGTGGTCGATGATCTGGCGGATATCGGCATTTGCGATATTGGCGGGCAATTCGGCCGGATTGTTGGTGTCGACGATCACCACCTTGTCGCCATCGGCCACGTCGGTTAACAGCTTTGGCGTCTCAAACCCCCAGCGTTTCAGCACAAAATCGGCCTCGGTATTTGGCGCGCCCAGCACATAGGCGGTGGCGGGTTTTTTAACGATTTCATTCAGATACCAGGCCCAGATCAGGGCGGATGCGGTGGCGTCGGTGTCGGGGGCTGTGTGGCCGAAAATTTTGATCATGGCTTGCTTTTCATCTTTAGGGTTGCGGTTTGGCGTTCTTATAGGCGGGATCGTTTGGGTTGTCACCTGTTGGTTGGGCCGCGATACGTTTGCTTTAACGCTTTGTGGCGTGCGGTTTGCCCTGCTTTAAGTAGGGTGCTAGCTTGCACCAAAACCAAAAGGGTCAAAGATGAGCAAACCACGCGAAACCGATTTATACCAGCCCGTGAAATCCTATTTTCAGGCGCAAGGTTATCAGGTGAAAGGCGAGATTGGCGAGGTCGATGTGATGGCCGTTCGCGGCACCGAGCCTCCGGTTTTGATCGAGTTGAAACTGGGGTTTTCATTGGCTTTGTTGCATCAAGGCGTGGCGCGCCAAGCTGTTAGTGATGCGGTTTATCTGGCCGTGCCTCATATTGGCAGCAAAAAAATAAAGGAAAACCTGAGCCTGTGCCGGCGTCTTGGTTTGGGCTTGATCACGGTGCGGCTGCGCGATGGTTTTGTCGAGGTTCTGGCTGATCCCGCCCCGTATCGTCCGCGAAAATCCAGCTTGCGCAAAACCCGTTTGTTGCGCGAGTTTGCCCGTCGGGTGGGGGACCCGAATGCGGGCGGGGCGACCCGCGCAAGCATTATCACATCGTACCGTCAGGATGCGCTGCGTTGCGCGCGTTATCTGCAAAACAAAGGCGCCAGCAAGGGGGCTGTTGTGGCCAAAGAAGCCGAGGTGCCCAAAGCCACGCGGATCATGGCCGATGATTATTATGGCTGGTTTGCGCGGATCAAAACCGGGGTTTATACGCTAACGCCCAAAGGTCTTGAGGCGTTGGGGGTTTATGGCCGGATTTGAAGCGGCGCGGTAAAGCAGATTTGACTAAAAGCTGGGCTTTTTTGATAAAGTTGATGCATCGCGTAAAATAATTATGGCTGCTTTGGTTGACTCTTGGCGGCCACGTCCTTAAATCCCTTTTGTTGGCACTCGCGGCCTGTGAGTGCTAATCTGATTTTAACCTTGAACAAGGAGCGTTCAAAGATGGCTTTTACACCTCTTCATGACCGTGTACTGGTTCGTCGCATCGAAGGCGACGAAAAAACTGCTGGCGGGTTGATTATCCCTGATAGCGCCAAAGAAAAACCTGCCGAGGGCGAAATTATTGCCTGTGGTGAAGGCGCGCGCAAAGACAGCGGCGAGCTGATCCCGATGACTGTTAAAGCTGGCGACAAAGTGTTGTTTGGCAAATGGGGCGGCACCGAAGTTACGATTGACGGCGAAGAGCTGTTGATCATGAAAGAAAGCGACATCATGGGCCTGTTGGGCTAGTCGTATCTTTTAGTAAATCCACGAAATTTCAGGAGTTTTAGAAAATGGCTAAAGAAGTCAAATTCGGTACAGATGCCCGCAATCGTCTGTTGGCTGGCGTCAACATTCTTGCCGATGCTGTAAAAGTTACATTGGGTCCCAAAGGCCGCAACGTGATCCTCGACAAATCCTTTGGCGCGCCGCGCATCACCAAAGACGGTGTGACCGTTGCCAAAGAAATCGAACTGGAAGACAAGTTCGAAAACATGGGCGCGCAGATGCTGAAAGAAGTCGCATCTCGCACCAATGACGAAGCTGGCGACGGCACAACAACCGCGACTATTCTGGCCCAAGCCATCGTGCGCGAAGGTCTGAAATCGGTTGCCGCTGGCATGAACCCGATGGATCTGAAGCGCGGCATTGATCTGGCGACAACGGCTGCTGTTGTAACGATCAAGGATTCTGCACGCGAAGTTAAAGACAGCGCAGAAGTTGCCCAAGTGGGCACAATTTCGGCCAATGGTGAAGCTGACATCGGTCAGCAAATTGCCGACGCAATGCAGCGTGTTGGTAATGAAGGCGTGATCACTGTTGAAGAAAACAAGGGTCTGGAAACAGAAACCGAAGTTGTTGAAGGCATGCAGTTTGACCGCGGTTACCTGTCGCCTTATTTTGTCACCAACCCTGACAAAATGATCGCCGAAATGGAAGATTGCCTGGTTTTGTTGCACGAAAAGAAACTTTCGTCGCTACAGCCCATGGTTCCGTTGCTGGAAACAGTTATCCAGTCCGGCAAGCCGCTTTTGATCATTGCCGAAGATGTTGACGGCGAAGCGCTGGCGACACTTGTTGTGAACAAACTGCGCGGTGGTCTGAAAATCGCAGCCGTTAAGGCGCCCGGTTTTGGTGATCGTCGCAAATCCATGTTGCAAGACATCGGTGTGCTGACCGGTGGTCAGGTGATTTCCGAGGATCTGGGTATGAAGCTGGAAAATGTCACGATCGACATGCTGGGTTCTGCCAAGAAAATCCAGATTACCAAAGACGAAACAACTATCGTTGACGGCAATGGCGAAAAGGCTGAAATTCAGGCTCGCGTTACCCAGATCCGCACTCAGATCGAGGAAACAACATCTGATTACGACCGTGAAAAACTGCAAGAGCGCGTGGCCAAACTGGCCGGTGGTGTTGCTGTTATTCGGGTTGGCGGCATGACCGAAGTTGAAGTCAAAGAGCGCAAAGATCGCGTTGACGATGCCCTGAACGCGACCCGTGCGGCCGTGCAAGAAGGTGTTGTTGTTGGTGGTGGTGTTGCCCTGATGCTGGCCGCTAAAGCGCTGGTGGGTGTTACGGGTGAGAACTCTGATCAGGACGCCGGTGTTGCCATCGTGCGTCGCGCACTCGAAGCGCCTTTGCGTCAAATTGCTGAAAATGCAGGTGTTGATGGTGCGGTTGTGGCGGGCAAGGTTCGCGAAAGCGACGACGTTACTTTTGGCTTTAACGCGCAGACCGAAGAATATGGCAACATGTTTGACTTTGGCGTGATTGATCCGGCCAAAGTTGTGCGCACAGCGCTGGAAGATGCGGCCTCGATTGCTGGTCTTTTGATCACAACAGAAGCCATGATCGCTGACAAGCCAGCACCAACCGCGTCGGCCGGTGGCGGCATGCCTGACATGGGCGGAATGGGCGGAATGGGCGGAATGATGTAAACGTTCAAATTCTGCAAAGAATTTAGACGTAGGCGGTAGGTGTCTGGCCAAAAGGTCAAATGCCGAGAGCCTAACCGTTCTGGACAATAAATACGAAAAGGGCTGCCGGTTTGGTGGCCCTTTTTGCTATCTGGCGTGAAGTATCTGGATAATCAGCTCTCGCAATGAAACCATTTCATCCCTGTATCGTTGCTATGAAGTTGATCATTGCCTTGATATCCCTGTTATTTCCGTCGCTGGCTGCGGCGGATTGTGTGGTTCTGGTGCATGGCTTGGCGCGCTCGGATGATTCGATGATTGTGTTGGAGCAGACGCTGGAAAATGCGGGCTATGAGGTGGTCAGCATTTCGTATCCTTCAACCCGCCAGCCGCTGGAAGAATTGGTGACTTATGGTCTGCCTCAGGCGATTGAAAGCTGCGTGAAAAGCAAGGTGCATTTTGTTACCCATTCAATGGGAGGCCTTTTGCTGCGGATGTATTTGGCCGAAAACCAGCCAAAACAAATGGGGCGTGTGGTGATGTTGGCCCCGCCCAACAAGGGTTCGGAATTGGCCGAGAAATTGAAGGGCTGGCAATTATTCAAAATCATAAACGGCCCCGCCGGCATGGCGCTGGGAACGGGGGCGGGCAGTGCTGTCGACGGGTTGGGTCCGGTTGAATTTGAATTGGGCGTGATTGCCGGAAACCGTTCGCTGAACCCGTTTTTCTCGGCGCTGATTACCGGGGCGGATGATGGTAAGGTTTCGGTTTATGAAACTAAAACCAGTGGTATGAATGATCATATTGTTCTGCCTGTCACGCATACTTTTATGATGAACAGCCCGCTTGTGATTGCGCAGGTGCGGCTGTTTTTAACGGCTGGCGCGTTTAATCATGATCTGGGTTATGCTGATGCCGTGCGATTGAGTTTGCAGTAGTGCCAAAGAGATTTTAAGCGCTGCCGCGCGGGCAGGTATTTAGGAAAAGAAGAA
>CAYYXZ010000071.1:0-3794 GCA_964475715.1 uncultured Marinosulfonomonas sp.
AAAACAGCCAAATCATCGGCGTCCGCAGCCTTTAGACGCAGCGGCTTTTCAGCGCCGTCTTCAAATTTTGCATCTTCAACCATTTTGTTTTATCCGCTCAATCGAGGCCCCGACACCGCGCAATTTTGCAACCACATGTTCATAGCCGCGATCCAGATGGTAAACGCGGCTGATCACAGTTTCACCTGTCGCCGCAAGCCCTGCCAAAATCAACGAAACCGAGGCGCGCAAATCGGTTGCCATCACCGGCGCACCTTTTAGTTTATTCACCCCCGTGACCGTGGCCTGACCACCCTGCACATCAATATTTGCCCCCATTCGGATCAGTTCGGGTGCGTGCATGAAACGGTTTTCAAAAATCCGCTCTTCCAGCACACTAATCCCGTTTGCCGTGCAAAGCAGCGCCATCATCTGGGCCTGTAAATCGGTCGGAAAACCCGGAAACGGTTCGGTAACCACATCGACCGCATTCACCAGATCGCCACGGCGCTTCACCAGCAAACCATTGGCCGTTTCGCTAACATCCACCCCCGCCAGATCCAGTTTTTGCGCAAAAGCCGCCACCAGATCCATGCGCCCGCCCAGCAATTCAACCTGACCACCCGCAATGGCCGGGGCCAGCATATAAGTGCCCAGCTCGATGCGGTCCGTGACCACAGGATGCGTGGCCCCGTGCAGCCGATCAACGCCCTCAATGGTGATGCTCGATGTGCCGTCGCCGTCAATTTGCGCGCCCATTTTACGCAGACAATCCGCCAGATCCACGATTTCAGGCTCGCGGGCTGCGTTGTTAATAACGGTGGTGCCTTTGGCCAAAGTCGCCGCCATCATGATATTTTCGGTCGCCCCCACCGAGGCAAACGGGAAATCAATCACCGCACCCTGCAACCCCTTGGGCGCCACCGCGTGCAGGTAACCTTCTTTCAGCTCGATTTTACTGCCCATCGCCGTTAGCGCATCAATGTGGATATCCATCGGGCGCGCACCGATTGCGCAACCGCCGGGCAGCGAAACCGTGGCCTGACCGTGACGCGCCAAAAGCGGGCCTAAAACAAGATTGGAGGCGCGCATTTTGCGCACGATGTCATAATGCGCCAACGGATTGTCGGCCTTGTGGCTAGAGAGCACAATAACGTGGCCATCGTCCAGACTTGTAACCTCGACCCCCAGTGATTCGAGCAGCTGCGTCATGGTGGCAATGTCCGACAGGCGCGGCGCATTCGTCAGCGTTAGCGGCTCATCCGACAGCAGGGTTGCGGGCATCAATGTCAGGCAGGCGTTTTTGGCCCCTGCGATTGGAATTTGGCCGCTCAACGCGGCTCCACCTGTTACAATAATCGAATCCATACTTAATTTTACCTTTTCTTAATCGCCTGTTGGCACTTTGCGCGCCCGCATCTGCGCTTTGCGCCGTTTCATATTTTCTTTCATGGTTGCCTTCAGCCGCTTTTCACGGTCCGATTGCTTTTGCACCCTGCTTTGATTTTCGGGGCTTTTGGTGTCTGATTTGCGTTCCATAACCCCCTCTCTATAGAAGCGTGCGGTTCTGGTCCAGATTGCGCTTGCGTCATTTGTGAAATACGCCTATTCAGCGCCACACCAGATGCTGGCGTAACCGCAAAGGGACACGAAATCCTTGGGTTATGAGCAGTGGAGGTGAACGGGTTTTCAGAACCCGCGTTTTAAAACCCGCGTTGTCTGGGGTTTGCGGCAGGAAAAATGCTGTGGTAGCTCAGTGGTAGAGCACACCCTTGGTAAGGGTGAGGTCGGGAGTTCGATCCTCCCTCACAGCACCATTCCCGCGCAGCTATTCTTATCAGATCAGCGCAACTCGCGCTCTAGTACACGGGCCAGTTTATCGGCGGCACCGCGGATGGCGGCGGGAATATCGGCGGCATTATGCCGCACACCGATCGGTTTTCTGCCCTTGGGCCGGGCTTCCATCGAGCAGCGTTTATCATCCGGGCCGCCCTTGGCACCGTTTTCATCGGCCACCCAGACTTCAACCCGGCTAAGGTGACTTGCCTTACCCTTGAGCGCCTTTTCAAGCACATCTTTGGTGAAATCCTGGGCGCTGTCGAACCCTTGTAAAATATCGTCATTATTTAGGATGATCTGCATGGGGACTCCTTATTTTATGCGTTTTATGCGCGCCTCATAATACAGATATTCAGGCGGCGGAAAAATTCAAGAGCCGATAGTCCGGATGATAAACCCGCAGCTTTAAAAACGGGGCTTTATTGCAGTATTTGGCCGGATTCCAACGCTTGGGCGGTTAATCTTCGGTCCTGATTTCGCCGAATTCCCGCCACGGGATGTTGACTCGGGCTAAGGGCTGTGACAAAAAATGGGGTCGGTGGGATCGGTGGGATCGGTTGTCTGCGCGAAATTCAGGCTCACTTTTGATACCACCTGCAAACCGGTTGGAAGACATATTACAACCTCTGATGGCTCGGCCGGCATGCTCGGATTGACCGCAAACAGAGGGCGCCACAGAAGGCGCCATAACGCAAAAGCCGATAACGGGCTTGCGATTGGCGGGGAGTTGAGGGGGAGCGAATAGTGGCCAAGATGGATGTAGAGGTGGCGCGCATTGCCGGCGGGCCAGCGGGATGGATTTCGGTCTTGATTCCGGTGGCGTTGTTTGTCTGGCTGGTGCCATTCGTGCCGCAGGTGGCGGCGGGAAATGTCATTTTATGGGGCATTGACTGGGCACCGACGCTGGGTGTTCGGATCTCGTTTATGCTTGATGGTCTAAGCCTGACATTTGCCTTGTTGATCACCGGAATTGGCGCGGCGGTGACGCTGTATTCTGCCAGTTATTTAGGCAATCACCGGTATTATCCACGATTTGTGTTGTTTTTGCTAATATTTATGGCCGGCATGTTGGGTCTGGTGGTGTCTGACAACCTGATCTTGCTGTTTGTTTTCTGGGAGATCACGACGATTTCCTCGTATCTGCTGATCGGCTTTAAATCGGATTATGAAAGTTCGCGCCGCGCCGCCCTGCAGGCACTTTTGGTCACGGGCACAGGTGCGCTGGCGATGCTGGCGGGCATCATTATACTGGGCCATGTGGCCGGCACTTTTGAGCTAAGCGTGATCCTGACCATGGGCGATGCCATCCGCGCCGATCCGCTTTACCTGCCGATTGCGATCTTGTTTTTAGCTGGTGCCTTTACCAAATCGGCGCAGTTTCCGTTTCATTTCTGGCTGCCAAACGCCATGGCCGCACCGACGCCGGTTTCGGCCTATCTGCATTCGGCAACCATGGTAAAGGCCGGTATATTTTTAATGGCACGGATGAATCCGGCGCTGGGGGGCACGGATTTCTGGTTCTGGACGCTGGTAATTTTTGGCGGATTTACTGCGGTTTTTGCCTCGGTCCTGGCCCTGCGCCAGAGCGATATAAAACAGGTGCTGGCCTATACCACGTTGATGGCTTTGGGCACGTTAACCATGTATATCGGGGTTGGAACGCCGGCCGCGATTACCGGCATGATGCTGTTTTTGGTGGTGCATTCGCTTTACAAGGCGGCGCTGTTTTTGATGATCGGCATTGTCGATCACCGCACAGGCACCCGCGAGGCCGGTGTGCTGCGCGGATTGTCACGCCGCATGCCGCTAACCGCAATTGCCGCAGGGCTGGCGGCGCTGTCGATGGCGGGCATTGCGCCGTTGATCGGCTTTATCGGCAAGGAATTTTTATATAAGGCAGCGCTTGATCTGGAGGTCGGGATGCTCTGGGTTACCGGCACCAGCTTTGCGGCGGCCGCCTTGATGTTTGCGGTGGC
>CAYYXZ010000071.1:3894-8194 GCA_964475715.1 uncultured Marinosulfonomonas sp.
TTTATTTGTCGCTGGTCACATTTGCCGTGGGGGCCTTGATTTATGCGGCCCACCAACCTTTGCGCACGGCTTTGACGCGGCTATTTGCGGCCAACCCGATCAAGTTCGATCCGGGTTGGGACCGGCTGCTGAACGGGCTAAAGGCGCTGGCCGCATGGCAGACCAATATTTTGCAATCGGGCATTTTGCAGCGTTATATTGCGACCGTATTTGCAACGCTTGCGCTGGCGATCATTGGCACGATCTGGGCGCAGGATGCGCTGAATTTCCAAATTGACTGGCGCACCGATCTGGCGGATGTGGAGTTCAGGCACTGGATGGTTGTGCTGTTTGTCGCCGCCGGTGCCCTGATGGCCGCTGCCACCAGCCGCCGGATGACCGCGATTGCCGCACTTGGTGTGGTCGGGGTCGGGGTGGCGCTGATTTATATCATGTTTGGCGCACCGGACGTGGCCATCACCCAATTGCTGGTGGAAATGCTGGTGGTGGTTCTGGTGGCAGTGGCAATGTTGAAAATGCCTCAGCTCAACCTGCCGGGCCAAAAAGATCGCAGGCCCTGGCATATGGTGCTTTCCGCTGTGGTCGGAATTTCGGTTGCGGTAGTGGTGCTGGCCGTTCTGCAAGATGATCTGGACCGCCGCCTAACCGATTATTTCGAGATTGCAAGCTGGCCCGAGGCTTACGGGCGCAACATTGTAAATGTGATTTTGGTGGATTTCCGCGCACTGGATACGTTTGGTGAAATCGTGGTGGTCGTGGTGGCGGCCATGTCGGCCTATGCCTTGCTGCGCGGCACGGTATCTGCCCGCCCCGACAAAGAAAACACCGGCAAAACTGCAGATGCACCAAAAACCGGAGAGGGCGCGAAATGATGAACTCGATTATCCTGAATGCCGCCACGCGGCTGCTGGTGGCGCTGTTGCTGGTGTTTTCGGTTTATATGTTGCTAAGGGGGCATAATCTGCCCGGCGGCGGTTTTATCGGCGGCTTGGTCGGGGCCACGGGGTTTGTGTTTTATGTCATCGCCCACGGCCCGAAATCCACCCGCGAGGCTTTGCGGGTAGAGCCGCAAACCATTGCCATGATCGGCTTGGCGATCGCGCTAGGTGCCGGGCTGCTTGCCGGGTTTTTTGGCGATGCGCTGTTCACCGGTCAATGGCTGTTCATCGGGGCCACCGAAGATGACAAGGGCTTGCCGCTCAGCTCGATCCTGATCTTTGATATTGGTGTTTATCTGGTTGTGTTTGGTTCGATCCTGACCATCGTTCTGGCCCTGGAAGAGGAAATATAGACGATGGAATTACTCGTTGCAATTTTGGTGGGTGTGTTGATCGCCGCCGGCACCTATTTGATGCTGGCGCGCAATGTGCTGCGGTTTTTATTCGGCATGATCCTGATCTCGAACGCGGCCAACCTGACGATTTTCGTCTCTGGCAGGTTGACGCCCGGGGCACCCCCGCTGATCCCCGAAGGGGCCGATGCGCCCTTGCAGGTGGTCGCCAACGCCCTGCCCCAAGCGCTGGTGCTGACCGCGATTGTGATTGGCTTTGGTCTGTTCGCCTTTGCGCTGACGCTGGTTTATCGCGGTTACCAATCGCTGGGCACGCTGATGAGCGATAGAATGCGGCTGGCCGAACCCTTGGCCGAACCCTTGAATAAACCGGCGGAGACGAACAAATGAGCTGGTATCTAGTTTTTCCTATCGTCATCCCTTTAATCACCGCGATTTTGGCGTTTTTATTTCGTAATGGTGCGGCGGGGCGCTGGATTTCTGTGGCCGGCTCTGCGGCGCTTTTAATTGCCGCCATAGCCCTGATGCAGCAAGTTCTGATCCACGGTATAATTGCCGGGCAAATGGGCTCGTGGGCGGCACCTTTTGGCATCACGATGGTGGCTGATATGCTTAGCGCTGTGATGGTGCTGATTGCCGGCGTCACGGCCCTGATCGTGGCCATCTACGGGCTGGCCGATATTCGCGGGCGGATGGAGCGGCTTGGCTATCACGCGCTTTATCAGATGTTGCTGGCCGGGGTTTGCGGTGCCTTTTTGACGGGTGATATATTCAACCTCTATGTCTGGTTCGAAATCATGCTGATTTCGTCATTCGGGCTTTTGATCCTTGGGGGCAAACCCGAACAGATCGACGCCGGAATTAAATATGTACTGCTCAATTTGATCTCAACAATTCTGTTTCTGACTGGCATCGGCTTGCTTTACGGCATGACCGGCACCCTGAATATGGCCGAGCTGCATTTGGCCGTGCAAGACGTGGAAAACCCCGGCCTGCTGGTTGTGGTGGCGATGATGTTCATGGTGGCCTTTGGCGTGAAGGCCGCTGTTTTCCCACTGTTTTTCTGGCTTCCGGCCTCATATCACACCCCGTCGGTGGCCGTATCCGCCATCTTTGCCGGGCTGATGACAAAGGTGGGTGTCTACGCATTGTTCCGCATGTTCACGCTGGTTTTCACCACCGACATCGCCTACACCCACACGATCCTGTTGTGGGTCGCGGGCTTGACCATGGTCACCGGCGTATTGGGCGCGGCGGCGATGAATGATATAAAACGCCTGCTCAGCTTTCATATCGTTAGCCAGATCGGCTATATGATTATGGGGCTGGCGCTATTCACGCCGCTGGCCATTGCCGGTGCGATAATCATGATCCTGCACAATATCATTGTGAAAACCAACCTGTTTCTGGTGGCAGGTGTGGTGCATCGGATTGCAGGCTCGACCAATCTTTCCGCTATCGGCGGGCTTTACAAGTCGGCGCCATTCTTGAGCGTCCTGTTCCTGATATCCGCCTTTTCGCTGGCTGGATTTCCGCCGTTTTCAGGGTTCTGGGCAAAATATCTTCTGGTGGTGGGGGCGCTTGATATAGGTGCCTATATTATTGCCGGGGTCTCGCTGGCAGTTGGGTTGTTGACCTTATTTTCAATGACAAAAGTATGGGGTAACGCATTCTGGAAACCCCACCCCGACGGCCTGACGCCGCGCCTGTCCAGCCTGAACCGGGGGGAGCGGGTCGCGTTCATGCTACCGATCGTGACACTGGTAACCCTAAGCCTTATCATCGGGCTATATCCCGAGCCGTTTGTGCATTTTGCCAAAGGCGCCGCGGATCAGTTGCTTGACCCTGCCCTATATGTCACAACGGTTCTGGGACCGGACGCGATGCACCAACCCTTGCAAGGGAGCATACCATGAATATCTTTGCGCTAAATCTTGGCCTGGCTTTTACTTGGGCCGCCCTGACGGCAAACATCACCTTGCTGGGGCTGGTGATCGGCTTTGTTGTCGGCCTTGGCGCGCTTTATCTCAGCAAGCCGCTTTTTCCCGGCAGCGAAGACTATTTCCGGCGTGGCTGGTTATGGGGCAAAATGGTTTTCATGTTCACCTATGAGCTGGTTGCCAGCTCGATTCAGGTGGCGTGGTGTGTACTGAGCCCGTCACAAATCGCCAAGCCGGGCATTTTGTCCATGCCGCTGGATGTCACAGGCGAAATGCAGATTTTGTCATTAACAAATATGATAACATTGACCCCCGGAACCCTTAGTCTGGATGTGACCGAAGATTGCAAAACACTGTATATCCACGCAATGTTTGCCGATGATCCCGATGCAATCCGCGCCGATATCAAGAACGGCATGGAGCGCTGGGTGATCGAGGCTATGGAGTAGCGTCATGGATATTTTACAAACTTCTGTCAGTATTTCTTTTGTGTTGGTTATTTTGGGCGTATTTGCCGCGTTTATCCGGCTGGCAAAGGGGCCAACCCTGTCAGACCGGGTTGTGGCGCTGGATATGATGACGGTGTTGATCGTGTCTTTTTGCGGCCTTTCTGCTCTCAAATACAACAATTCGGCTTTTATCGATGTGGCGATTGTGCTGGCTTTGGTCGGGTTTCTGGCAACGGTAGCACTGGCGCGATTTATTGAGCGCAAAAACTTCAGCGAAAACCATGAGCCAGACGCCGATGTCGCGCCCGAGAAGCCGTCTGGGAAGCCGTCTGGGAACAAGGAAATTCCGCAATGATTATAGAAATAATAATATCGGCCCTGATTCTTGGAGGTGGTTTCTTTTGTTTTATAGCGGGTCTGGGCATTTTGCGCCTGCCTGATGTTTTGATGCGTATGCACGCCTCGACCAAGGCCGGCACGCTCGGCTCGGGCATGATTCTGGTGGCGGTCGCGTTTTTCTTTGCCGACACCAGCACGATTGCACGGGCAGCGGCGGCGATCATCTTTTTGGTCATCACCGCACCGGTGGCAGCCCACATGATCGGCCGCGCCGCTTTTCG
>CAYYXZ010000072.1:0-3381 GCA_964475715.1 uncultured Marinosulfonomonas sp.
GGCTTTGGATAAAGCCTTGAGGCAAGTAACCCAAAGGGAAAACCTATGGCCAAAGTCAAAAAACAGCCCCGCCCAAAGGCGATCACACCCAAAGGGTTTCGCGACTATTTCGGTGCCGAAGTGACAACGCGAAAACGGATGCTGGATCAGATCGCGGCCGTTTATCACACTTACGGTTTTGAGCCGCTGGAAAGTTCAGCCGTGGAAACCGTCGAGGCGCTGGGCAAGTTTTTGCCCGATGTTGATCGCCCCAACGAGGGCGTGTTTGCGTGGCTTGAGGAAGGCAAGGATTGGCTGGCGTTGCGCTATGATTTGACGGCCCCTTTGGCGCGGGTTTATGCCCAGCACCGCAATGATTTGCCCAACCCTTACCGGCGTTTTGCCATGGGGCCTGTGTGGCGCAATGAAAAGCCCGGTCCGGGGCGGTTTCGTCAATTTTATCAATGCGATGCCGATACGGTTGGCAGCGCTTCAATGGCAGCTGATGCCGAGATTTGCGCGATGTTGGCTGACACATTGGAAACCGTTGGCATTGCGCGCGGCGACTACATAATCCGCATCAATAACCGCAAGGTTTTAAACGGGGTTCTCGAGGTCATGGGCCTGTCCCAAGGCCCCACGCGCGATGCGGTTTTGCGCACCATCGACAAGTTCGACAAAGTCGGCGAAGCGGGCGTGCGTCAATTGCTGGGCAAGGGGCGGCTGGATGCCTCGGGCGCCTATATCGACGGTGTTGGGCTGACGCCGGATCAGGCGGAACCGGTGATCGCATTTCTAACCTCCAAAGCCGCCGACACCGACGCCACGCTTGAAAATTTGCGCGCGTCTGTGGGCGATAGTGCGGTTGGGCTTGAGGGCATTAACGAATTGGCGCAGATCGCCGATTTGCTTGGCGCTCAGGGTTACGGGGCCGCGCAGTTTGAAATTGATCCATCCGTGGTGCGCGGCCTTGGCTATTACACCGGGCCGGTTTATGAGGCCGAACTGACCTTTGAAATCAAGGACGAAAAGGGGCGCGTGCGCCAATTCGGATCCGTTGCTGGTGGCGGGCGTTACGATGATTTGGTCAAACGTTTTACCGGCCAATCCGTGCCGGCAACCGGTGTTTCGATCGGGGTTGACCGGTTGCTGGCGGCGCTGGCGGCCAAGGGGCGGATCGGCGGCAAAACGCTTGGGCCGGTGGTGGTGACGGTGATGGATCGGGACCGGATGGCGGATTATCAAACCATGGTGGCAGAATTGCGCGCGGCTGGCATTCGGGCCGAGGTTTATCTGGGCAATCCCAAAAACTTTGGCAACCAGTTGAAATACGCCGATAAACGTGGCTCTCCGGCGGCGGTTATCGAGGGCGGGGACGAGCACCAAAAAGGTGTGGTGCAAATCAAAGACCTGATTTTGGGGGCTGAAATTGCCCAAAATGCGACGCTGGAAGAATGGAAAGAACGGCCCTCGCAATATGAGGTTCCGCGCGCCGATCTGGTGGCAAAACTGCGCGAAATTATTGCGTTACACGGGGTGGATTGATGCGTTCAAAAACCGAAATCAGGGCCAAATCTGCAAGCCTTTTGCAGTTTTTTGAAAGCCACGGCGCGCGCGTTGTCGAGACGGATATTTTGCAACCGGCCAAGGTGCTGCTGGACCTTTACGGCGAAGACATTCGGGCGCGGGCTTATGTGACGTCGGATGCTTTGCGCGGCGAGCAAATGCTGCGGCCTGATTTTACCGTTCCGGTGGTGCAAATGCACATGAAACACGGCGCGGAACCGGCGCGTTACACCTACGCAGGCGAGGTTTTTCGCCGTCAGGAAATTGATGCTTCGCGCGCCAGCGAGTTTATCCAAGTTGGCTTCGAGCTGTTTGAACGGGGTAATCCTGCGGCCGCCGATGCCGAGGTTTTTTCGTTATTTAAGAGCGTGTTAGCCCCGCTTGGATTGCGCGCGGCAACGGGTGATATGGGTATTTTGATGGCGGCTGTTCGCGGGCTTTGCACCACCGATCGGCGCAAATCGGCGCTGTTGCGTCATATTTGGCGCCCGCGCCGGTTCCGCGCTTTGCTCGACCGGTTTTCCGGCAGGATAAAAATACCGTCAAGCCGCGCTGCGATGCTAAAATCTGCGGATATTTTTGCAGATTCAGGCCCGTCAATCGGCCTGCGCAGCCGCGCTGAAATCGAGGCACGCATCAAAGCGCTGCAACAAGATGATCAAACGCCACCAATTTCAGAATCCGAGGTGAATATTCTTGATGATATCCTGAATTTGCGCGAGAAATCTCCGATGGTTCTGGAGCGTTTGCGTGATATTTCTGTCGACATGCCCGCACTTACACCTGCGGTTGAAATGCTGGATGCCCGCTTGACGGCGATGTCGGCGAAAAATGTGGATGTGCATGCGCTGAATTTCGAAGGCTCTTACGGGCGCACCACGCTGGAATATTACGACGGTTTTGTGTTCGGGTTCTCGGATCCATCGCGCCCTGATTTGCCGGCGATTGCCAGCGGCGGACGTTATGATGCGTTAACCGGCGTGTTGGGGCAGGGGCGCAGCATTGCGGCAGTGGGCGGGGTGATCCGGCCTGAATTGGTTCTGGAACTGGAGGCGCGGAGATGACGATAAAACTGGGTGTGCCATCCAAAGGCCGGTTGATGGAAAAAACCTTCGAGTGGTTTGGCAAACGCGGCATTGGCTTGCGCCGCACCGGATCGGACCGCGAATATGCGGCTGCGGTTGACGGGGTTGACGGGGTTGAATTGGTGCTGCTTTCGGCCGGCGAAATCCCGCGCGAATTGGCGGCGGGGCGCATTCATCTGGGCGTGACCGGATCGGATCTTGTGCGCGAAAAACTCAGCGCTTGGGATAGTCAGGTTGTCGAGGAGCAACGCATGGGCTTTGGTCATGCCGACTTGATTATTGCGGTGCCAAAATGTTGGGTCGATGTGGATTTGCTTGAAGATCTGGATGCCGCGGCGGCCGCGTTTCGTGCGACCCACGGTTTTCGGATGCGAATTGCGACGAAATACCACCGTTTAGTGCGCGAATTTCTGCGTGATCAGGGGGTGGCGGATTATCAACTTATCGATAGCCAGGGCGCCACGGAAGGCACGGTTAAAAACGAAACTGCCGAGCTGGTGGCCGATATTACTTCGTCTGGCGAAACCCTGCGGGCCAATCATTTGAAAATCCTGTCCGATGGTTTGGTGCATAAATCGCAAGCCACGTTGTTTCGCTCGCAAAAAGCGCAAATGAGTGACAAGGGTCGGGTGGCGTTGGCCGGATTTCTGGAAAAAATATACTGAGAAAAAGGGCGGAAAATGGCAGAAAAACGTAGACGGTTAAATTTTGATCTTGAAATTAACCGGCGCGAGGTTCCTGCCCTGAAAAC
>CAYYXZ010000072.1:3481-8051 GCA_964475715.1 uncultured Marinosulfonomonas sp.
CGCACCCCGATTTCAGCCAGCGCAGTCATTAATTCCACCGGCAAATCCTGGGATATTTCACTATCTTTGGCCAGATCGGCTGGGCTGTCGGCGGGTTCCAGATAACGCCAGCCTTGAAACGGGCGCCGCACGGCCGATTGGGTGCGGATGATTTCGGGATCCATCACAATTGCACAGCGCCGGATGCCATCATCGCCAAATACTTCGTCCAGTCGCAGAACCTTTTGACGGCATAAAATAACGCCTTTGATCACCCAAAAAATCGAACCACCGTTAAGTAATTGCGGTTCGCGACGCGGCCACATGCGGGTGATGTGGCGCGGCAGTTCAGGGCCGCCTTCGCTTTGAATGCGGGCGCGATAAATCTGTAGATGTTCGACGGATTCAATCCCGACACTTAATTTAACCAGATTTATGGTTTTCACGCCCAATCCCCCGAAAATCTGTTACGCTGCGAGTCGCAATATTATACGTCTTTGGGCGCAAGAGGCAATTGACCTGCGGCGTTTCTCTGCCTATCCTCGCAAACCCTGCCCCCTTTAAGGATTATTGATATGAGCCGTTTTTCCGCACCGATTGCCGAACAAATCTGGGATATGAAGTATCGTCTGAAAGATGCCGATGGCACCGTGGTTGATCAAACGCTCCAAGATACCTGGCACCGGATTTCGCGCGCGCTTGCCAAGGGTGATCAGGACGGCCGCGAGGCCGAATTTTATGCCGCACTGGAAGATTTCAAATTTCTGCCGGCGGGCCGAATCACGGCTGGGGCGGGCACGGGGCGGGCTGTGACCCTGTTTAATTGCTTTGTGATGGGCACGGTTCCCGACAGCATGGGCGGCATTTTCGAGATGCTGAAAGAGGCCGCGCTGACCATGCAGCAAGGTGGCGGAATCGGCTATGATTTTTCCACCATCCGGCCCAAGGGCGCCGGCGTTAAGGGGGTGGCGGCCGATGCTTCGGGGCCGGTTTCATTCATGGATGTTTGGGATGCGATGTGCCGCACGATCATGTCGGCGGGGTCGCGGCGCGGCGCGATGATGGCAACCATGCGTTGTGATCACCCCGATGTCGAGGATTTTATTATTGCCAAACAGGATGCCGCGCGGCTGCGGATGTTCAACCTTTCTGTGCTGATTACCGATGATTTTATGGCCGCCGTCAAGGCGGATGGCCCGTGGGAATTGAAATTTGGCGACACGGTTTATAAAACCTTGGATGCGCGTGATTTGTGGAACCAGATTATCCGTTCGACCTATGATTTTGCCGAGCCGGGGGTGATTTTTATCGACCGGATCAATGCGATGAACAACCTGTCATATTGCGAAACCATTGCCGCCACCAACCCGTGTGGCGAGCAGCCGTTGCCACCTTACGGAGCCTGTTTGCTGGGCTCGATTAATCTGGCGCGTTTGGTGAGTGAGCCATTTGAGGATGCGGCCGCGCTGGACAATCAGGCACTGGATAATTTGGTGCGCACAGCGGTTCGGATGATGGATAATGTTATTGATATCAGTCGCTTCCCGCTTGAGGCCCAAGCACAGGAAGCCCGCGCCAAGCGCCGGATCGGGCTGGGTGTTACCGGTCTTGCTGATGCTTTGTTAATGATTGGCCAGCGTTATGGCTCTGACGAGGCTGCTGCCCAGACTGAAGCCTGGATGAAGCAGATTGCACGCGCTGCCTATTTGGCTTCGGTGGATCTGGCCCGCGAAAAGGGTGCGTTTCCGTTGTTTGATGCTGAAAAATATCTGGCCAGCGGTGCGATGCAAAACATGGATGAAGACGTGCGGGCCGCGATTAAAAAATACGGCATTCGCAACGCGCTTTTGACCTCGGTTGCGCCCACCGGAACCATCAGCCTTTATGCGGGAAATGTCAGTTCCGGCATCGAGCCGGTGTTTGCCTATGCCTACACGCGCAAGGTTTTGCAAAATGACGGCAGCCGCTCTGAGGAAGAAGTGGTGGATTATGCCGTGCAACTTTGGCGCGAAAAATTTGGCGATCTGAAGTTGCCGGATTATTTTGTTGACGCCCAAACGCTGGCCCCGCTGGAGCATGTGAAAATGCAGGCGGCGGCGCAGAAATGGATTGATAGTTCGATTTCCAAAACCATAAACTGCCCCAAAGATATCAGTTTTGAAGATTTTCAGGATGTTTACATGCAGGCTTGGGATAGCGGCTGCAAAGGCTGCACCACGTATCGGCCCAACGATGTTACCGGCTCGGTTTTGACGGTGAGCGAGGCCTCGGATGATGTGCCCGAGGCCAGCAGCGGGGCCGATGTGGTTTATTTGTCCGAGCCGCTTGATCGCCCCCAGCAGCTTGAGGGCAGCACCTATAAATTGAAGTGGCCCGAGAGCGAGCACGCGATTTATATCACGGTGAATGATCTGGTGATTAACGGGCACAGGCGGCCGTTCGAGGTGTTTATCAATTCAAAAAACATGGAGCATTTTGCCTGGACGGTTGCGTTGACGCGGATGATTTCGGCCGTTTTCCGGCGTGGCGGTGACGTTAGTTTTGTGGTCGAGGAGCTAAAGGCCGTGTTTGATCCGCGCGGCGGGGCGTGGATAAAGGGTAAATATATTCCGTCGATTTTGGCCGCCATCGGTGGTGTGATCGAGCGCCATATGATTCACACAGGGTTTATCGAGGGCGAGGGGCTGGGCCTGAAATCCGACCCTCAGGCGCAGGTTGTCAATCTGGATAGCCCACGCGGTGCGGCCTGCCCCAAATGCGGCCAGAATAATCTGCGCATGATCGAGGGGTGCATGAGCTGTGGCAGTTGCGGGCACAGTAAATGCGGTTGAAATGGTGCTGTCAACTTGACGGCCCTTTCCGCCCGACTTAGATGCCTGCCATGGGCGTTTTAAGTCGCCGATAATTGCAAGTAATGAGCCTTATGGATAGTCATCACGGATGAACACGCCATCGCGCAGCTACAAAGGCCATCGTTTTTCACCTGACCATCGCTCACGCGGTTTGGTTTTATAAGCGGCTCAATCTCAGCTTTCGCGAAGTGAAAGAGATGTTGCCGCAGCGCAGTATCGATGTTTCATACGAAACGATCCGGCGGTGCGTTACCGTTGGGCCTGCCATTGCACCGGGTTTGCGTCGCGGCTCCGAGCAAAATGGGGATGAAAAAGCACCGTTGTGCATCAAGGCGCTTCATCACAGACAAATTACAATTCTAGCATTTGGAAAACATGAAAGGGCAATGCAGGGCTATCGGTCGCCGGGTGCATTTCGCGCTGAAACTGATGCTGGATATTACCGATCATCGGGCCATTGGGGCGCTGGCTTTTGCGGCGCGTCAGATGGGGGATCATGCCAGCCATCTAATGGCCGCGTCTTTTAATAGTGAGTGCGCATGATGGAAATTTCTGGATGGTTTGAGGTCGAGTGTGGTGTCGAGCAATTTTCGCTAACCGGTCGCACCGAAAGTGAGCTTGCAGTAAAGCTAGTCGCCGCATTCGGCGCTGAATGTCAGGGGGTTGATGGCGAGGTCGAAGGGCCGGACGGGTTTAATGCCGCTGCTTTCTGGCGGTTGGTCGATCAAGCTTCTGTCTGCAAGATGAAGCATCGGCCCTGCATAACGTGCAAGGCGATGTTTATGAGCCAAGGGGCGCATAACCGGATGTGTGATCCGTGCCGCTGCCGGCGGAATGATTTTGAGGGGTCGCTGTGATGATAAATTTTGATCCAAATATAACGTTATCAGGGCGACACAGCAAGAAAACAGTGAAGCTGACATTTGGCCTTTGGGAAGCCCGCGCCACATTCGAGCGGGCAATTGTCGGATGCTGGGAGGGATTGTCGCTTATCGACTTCGCCGTTGAAGAACTCCAAGATGAACTCTGGGAGGTCGGGATCGTCTTAATAACGACGGACGGTTGTAAACTTTTATCCCAGAATGATGAGCAAAGCGAAGAGTGGCTTAAAGACATGCTTATCAGTGCCAAAATTATCAACATTGAAGAAGTAGGATAGCAATAATGACCGATAACGGCACCATCCCAAAAATAGAAATGATCGAAATTGCCAGCCTGCTGATTGAGGATCGTTCGCGCGATGTTGATCAGGGCTGGGCGCAAGCCTTGGCCGCGATGTTTAAAGCTTCTGAAATGCTGCACCCGATTACGATCTGGCAAAGCCCCGATGGTCCCTTTCTGGTGGCCGGTGCGCATAGGGTTGCGGCGCATTTGATCAATGGCGAAACGCATATTGCGGCGCGTTGGTGCAAGGCGCAAACGCTGGTTGATGCCAAGATTTTAGAGGTTGAGGGAAATCTGGCGCGCCATGAGTTGAACGCGCTGGATCGAGCGCAGCATTTGTATGAGTGGAAGCAAGCCTATGAGGCGAAGTATCCTGAAGCCAAGAAGGGTGGCGATAAACAGACCGCAGCGGGGCGTGAAAAGCTAACGGGAATTATTCCCTTTAGCTCTGAAGCCGCCCAAAGGGTTGGTCTTTCCGATAGCGCCGTCAAGAAAGCGGTTGCCATGTGGAGGGGCCTAGAGAGGTGGTCGCAAGATTTCGGACCAGTGGTTAAGATGGATCGACTTATGAGAGA